>JBCBHI010000514.1:0-4346 GCA_038525885.1 Bacteroidota bacterium | reverse complement strand
GTGACCAATGCAATAGGTTATCAATCAGATGAGGTCAGTTGAAACTCACCCAGTCAACTTCTCGATAGAGAGAATGATTAGAGAGGTGCTCAGTAATCTGCAAAGTATTGCAGATGAAAAGGAGGTCCTTTTTAATCATTCTCTCTATCGAGAAGTTGACTGGGTGAGTTTCAACTGACCTCATCTGTTGGCGTGACCAATGCAATAGGTTATCAATCAGGTGCCACAAATGCCTCACCGAACCATCTACTTTTACTGCCAACGTGTTGAGTTCATCTTTGGTCAAACGTGTGGTTTCCTTGAGCATCACAGAGAGATAGGCTGAGAGGGAGGTTAATGGAAACCTAAGATCTTTAGCTACCATAGAAAAGAACTCGTCCTTGGATGCATTCAGTTGTTGTAGGGCTTCTTCATTTAGCTCAAGCCTTTCCCTTTGGAGCAGTAACTCGTGATTCCTTTCCTGGAAATCTTTGTTCCGCTTTTCCAAAAGGCTATAGATATTTCGAGTATTTCGGTTTCTAAATACCAAAAGGCCTAACAGCAAGACTAGCAGGATCATTGCAGTTACTAAGGTGTAGATTACTAGTTGGCGCCTCTTTATTTTCAGATTGTCTGCTTCGTTTCTCAACCGTAGAAACTCTATTTCATTTTGTTGGATCCGAAAATTTACCGGTGCTTGCTCTACCTGAGAGACCTGAAACCTCCGCAGACTATCTCTCCAATACACTAAGGATTCCTGAGCTGAATACGCCTGCCTGAAGTCCTTTTTTTGCACTGCATTGTTCAATCGCCATTGCCAGACCTCTACGAGATAACCCACCTCATGATAGGTATATGCAGCTTTCTCAATACTGTCAATTACCGCAGAACTCTCTATGGAGTCTAGGGAATAAGAGACAGGAGAATTAGGGTAGGTGGGGTTTGGGACATCTTGGGAATAGGGGGCATATGCGCCGACCCAATAGGAGAAGGGGCCTGAGATAAAACTAACCAAGAATACCCAAAAAATTCTATTCCTTTTCAATGGCTACCCGGTACTATATCTACAAGAAAGGCACTACGGAATATAACCAGTAACTTATCTAGCACACGTACACTCCTACGAATATTTCAACAAATATATCGTGAAAATAAGAATGTTAAGGAACATTTTTGTGATGTAATATCTTTCCATACAGTCATAGGCTCACAAAAGGACGGATGTATCTAAATATATACTCTCTTTTTTTTTGAGCTAATTTTATTGTTATTTTGACACTACCTGCAAACAAGTTTTCCTACTCCACCTCTTAACTAAGACGGTTCTACTTATGACCGACAAAAAGGCTGCCATTCACAAGACGATCTACGACAATGCCAAAAACCACTTTTTGGGCAATTTTCCAGATTCGTTACCCATTGAGCAGGCCTACCTGCATATTGGCATGTATTTGGGCTGGATAATTGAGCACCAATTGTACTCTGACTATTTCGAAGAGGAGGCAGAAACGGAGATTTACCGGTTTATGCGTCGTGACATTCCCGCCACCATTCTTAGCGAAATCTGGGATGGGTATTTAGGATACGAGTTATTCAGCAAGGAGGGTAATATGTTTACCTACTATTACTACGGTGGTGGACTATACAAAAAAGACTACGAGCAAATGCTCGCCAATGATTTACCATCCATTTATCATGTAAAGGATTCCTGGGAGAATTACGACCGGGTAAATAAACGGATTTCTGAGCGGTTTGAGGAGTGGAAAAAACTGATCAGTTAACTTCCTCATTTTACGTTTAGGAAAAAGGCCCATGTGGAAATCCACATGGGCCTTTTTTGTGCTTATTAGACTTGGGAATACGGACATTAGCTTTCCGGCTTCATGACTTGGCCCTGATTCGTAACGGTAACAAAGTTACTCCCTTCTTCCTGCCCCTCTTTCTCTTCTAAATAGAACTTTACATCCTCTTCAAACTCACGATACCGCACCTCTTTGATAGGCTCGTCTAGCATAACGAAGGATTGCCAAGTCAACTGTCCCTCATCGATACGTGCCACCAAACTAGGATAACCCAACCCATCTATAGCAGTTTGGTTGTAAAAGGCCACATACTGAATATTCTCATCTTTCCACATGAAGGTGCTTGCCATAGTTAGCAAGGAATCAATCATGGGGAAGGAGTCTAATTGAATTTGATGCCTCCAGGTAGCGAACCGCTCAGGCCCAAAGTATGCTACATAGGCAGTAGGCACTACTCCGGGGTTGAAAAACATACCTCCCACCCAATAATTCTCTTGATCAAATTGTTCAATCGATAAGGTATGGGGGCCAGGTTGCAACATAGTGTCTGGAATGACGGCAGTGTCTTTAGCCAAAAGTATCACGGTGTCTGGCGACCATATCCCTTCAATTTCCCTTCTCTTCCAGCCCTCCAAATAGCTATTGAGTTGGCCACGCTCTTCCTGAAGAAAGTTTTCCCGGTTTTCTAAAAACCCATTAAACCCATCTGTCCCGTTGTACCGTTTGGTAAGCAAGTTGGGATAAGCCTTTACAGCAATTTCCAACTCTGCTTCTTGTAAGGCAGTAAAGGCTTTTTCCACCTCACCCAGAACATAATTGATCTCATGATGCCTATCCAATTCCTTGAGTATGGACACTGTGTCATTGGTGGAGGGATCTCGTAGTTCTTTTTCAACCAGATAATAGTTGAGCTCTTGTAGTTTATACTCAAAAAGCTTTTGCGGGAGGCCCTCTGCATCCAAGTTATTCAGTTGGGTAAACAAAGCCTTGTTTTGCTCCAATTGATTAGAGATATCCATACCATTGAGTAAGTCACCGTATAATACACTAAAATGGACGTCATACTCCACCAATTCGTCTCGAAGAGGCTTCACTTCCTCGTTGATTACACGAGCCACCTCCTGGGTCCAGCTAGAATAATCCCAAACCTGTGGGCCGGGCTCAGAAAAATTAGTATTGGTTCGGCCATCCGCATGGTAATCACTGATAGGCAATAGCTCAACCTTTGCATCATAGTCGGTATCACCAATGGCAGTAAGAGTCATACTGTATTTCTCATGCAAGGCCATGGTACTATCACTTGCTTGCTCCAAGGTGGCTAAGCGTTTCAATACCTCATCATTGGTCCACAAATACAAATGGCTTTCTTCAGCATACTCTTGGGCTATTTTTTCAAACAGTTCTATAGTACCCGCATATTGCTGTTCTAGCTCACTATACAACTTATTCAGGGTGGCTACATTACTAACTCGCTCAGTTAGGGCAGTCATTTTGTTTTCAATATCAAAATGAATATCTGAGAGTTTGATGGCAAACTTACCCGTACGCAGGTCTCGTCGGTTATAGGCCAAATAGTAATCATCGTGCCTACGGATCTCCCTATCGTCAATCAACCCCATAGCTTTCCGATAAAACATATTGGCTGAATCTGCCAAAACGGAAAGGTCTTCAGGGTTCTGTAAAACATCTATTTGGTGGGCTTTATGATCTAATAAGAGCCCCATCTGTAGATTGGCATTGGGGTCCTCTGGATCTTGCACTAAATACTTCCGCAACAAGGGCTCACCTTGGTCCCATTGCTGCCCCTGTAGTACAGGGAAAATGTCTTTGTATTTGATTTTGCGTTGAGCTTGTGCATCAATTACACTCAAAGTAAGCAAAACCAATAGTGCCACCTGTAGGTTTCTTTTGGATATCATGAGGGTTAAATTTACTACAGTAAGGTACAAAAATAAAAAAAGCGAGGGCACCAGCCTCTCGCTTTCTATCGATTGCATTTCTGCACTTGATCTATTTTCCAAACTTATTCTTGAGCATCGCCAGTTTGGCCTGTAAATCTCCCTCAGGATCCTGGGAAGATTTACCCTTTGGTTTGCCGTGAGTACGACCTCCTGAGTTTTTCCTACTTCGGTTTTCATTTCGCTTGGGCCGTGGAGCCTCGCCAAACGGGTCACTCTTCATAGAAAGGGAAATACGTTTCCGAGGAATATCCACTTCTAGTACCGTCACTTGAACCTTCTGCTGTACTGCAACTACCTCTGCGGGGTTGCTTACGAAACGGTCAGAAAGATGAGAGACATGAACCAAACCATCCTGGTGGACACCCAGATCTACGAATGCGCCAAAATTGGTAATGTTAGTTACTATCCCTGGCAGTTTCATCCCTGTCCTTAGGTCTTTCATTTCGTTGACCCCATCAGCAAATTCGAAAGCTTCGAAACTCTCTCGTGGATCCCGGCCGGGCTTGGCCAGTTCTGATAAAATATCCTGCAGGGTAGGTAAACCAATTTGGTCTGTTACGTACTGCTGAAGGTTAATCTTGGCATGCAGTGACTTACCTCCTAC
>JBCBHI010000513.1:0-4346 GCA_038525885.1 Bacteroidota bacterium | reverse complement strand
GGTAAACAACCCTACCATAAACAGGAACGAATTGTTTTTGAGCCCGGAGAGAACAAAGGCGCTGATGGCCACCACCACCATGGCCCAAAAATAAACCAGGCCGCTTCGGTTGTGGGGTTTACTTCCCTTGCGAACCAGAATGGCAGAGAGGCCGGTACCTAAAGCGATAAAACCGGCAGCGATATGCAGAATCAGAAAAATAGTAATGATCGTTTCCATAGAAAGCATGTGTTTGGATGGGATATTCAAATCACGCGTTTCTTCCCCTGGCAGCCGACTAAATCAGCCCCTCTGGGCCCTTCTGGCTTGTTTTTGGGACGTATAGCAAGCTGTGGGGGCAGTAACAAACGGGCTGGGGTGAATGACAAACGCCCCGCAAGAGTGATCCGCCTCAAGTTTTCACGGTTAAAACCCAATCTCACCGCAAACCCCTACCGACTGTGAAGCCACCTACAGTCTGTCTTCATTTACACAGAATACGATATAGTCTATGTCAACGAAACGTACTTCCCTACCTACTTGGAAGCCCCTCTCGCAAACGCAAAGCATAAAGGGTGGAATTTATCCCTGGATTGACCGGGAGAAGGAAGATCCCAAACCTTAAAACATGCCTCTCACAAGCCGCCTCATTTGGGCGGCTTTTATATTTACAACTGACGTGGATGTTGCCTCCCCACTAACGTTGATGTTACATCCGCGTTAGCCCAATGCCCGGGAACTTGGTCCCCCTCAAGCCTAGTATCTGCAGTCTAAGACAAGCCATAACGAAAGATGTATTTGGGGAAATGATTTGCATACTGAAGAGCCGAAGCCAAGGTAGGCCAACTGAGGTTCGCAGGCCTGGTATAATTTCAGATGAAAGCACCTACCGGTGCTCATAGGGCTGTGATTTAGAGAGGTACCGGAGGCGACCTAAAGAGGCTACTCTCAAGGATGGTTCTTTTTGAAAATGGGGAGTTGACGAAAAAGGCGAGTTTACCGCCGGAAGCCACAGGCTTCTTCTTGGTCGTAGAGTTCCAAGACAAAGCCTTGAAACAGTTACTATGGATGAGGGTGCCCACCACTGCCCCCACTGACGTGGATGTTACATCCGCGTCAACCCAAGCCCAGGAACTTGGTTCCAAGCCCTGCTCTGAAAACCAACCGCTGGAAAACTATTGCCCTGAAAACTACCCGGTTGGTATTTGAACCGCGAGAGTTTTGGCCTTAGGCTTGGTGGGTATGCGGCTAGGTATGGACGCCTATTTGTAGACCCTACAGGACCAAATGACCAGTACTGGCATCTGAGTGCGCAGCACTGTATATGAAAATTAAACCAACCCAAAGTACGGCAATGAAGTGGTTAAGCGGCGGCTCTTCGTACAGTCGATCATTTCACCTAAAACTAAAATATGTGGCAGGCCCGCAATCTTGTGAATAGGTGGAGAACTCAACCTGCACTGCGTGACTCAATACAATGGAATTGTAACGGTTATTTTTTACCAGAAACCTCCTACTTTTGTCGACCTTAAAAATTAATAACCAAACTTCTAAAAAAGGACACGACGTATGGCACTGAGTACGAAGTACGATCCGAGCCAGGTAGAGGACAAGTGGTACCAGCACTGGCTGGACCAGCAGTTCTTCCATTCCACCCCCAACCCGGAGAAGGAACCTTACGTCGTCGTCATTCCACCGCCGAACGTAACGGGGGTCCTGCACATGGGCCACATGCTGAACAACACCATACAGGATGTACTGGTGCGCAAGGCCCGTATGGAAGGCAAAGAGGCCGTGTGGGTACCGGGTACGGACCATGCGAGTATTGCCACCGAGGCGAAGGTGGTAAAAATGTTAGCCGAGCAGGGTGTTGATAAGCGGGAGATAGGCCGGGAGAAGTTTCTGGAGCACGCCTTCGACTGGAAAGAGAAGTACGGCGGTATCATCTTACAGCAGCTACGCAAGCTAGGCGCTAGCTGCGACTGGGACCGTACGGCCTTTACTATGGACCCGGACTATTACCAAGTGGTAATTGATGTGTTCGTAGACTTGTATAACAAGGGCGAGATATACCGGGGCTACCGTATGGGCAACTGGGACCCGGAAGGGCGCACGGCCCTGGCGGACGATGAGGTGATCCACCGCGAGGAGCAGAGTAAGCTGTACCACGTAAAGTACCAAATAGAGGGTACGGAGGAGTACCTCACCATTGCTACTACCCGGCCGGAGACTATCATGGCGGATACTGCCATCTGTATCCACCCAGAGGACGAGCGGTACAAACACCTGCACGGCAAGCGGGCCATCGTGCCGCTAGTAAACCGGAGTGTACCCATCATCCAGGATGAGTACGTGACCATGGACTTTGGTACGGGCTGCCTGAAGGTGACCCCAGCCCACGATGAGAATGACTACAACTTGGGCATGAAGCACAAGCTGGAGATCATCGATATTCTGGATGAAACCGGCCATCTGAATGCGAAGGCGCAGTTCTTCGTAGGCGAGGACCGCTTTGTAGCCAGGAAAATGGCGGCTAAGGAGCTGAAGAAGCAAGGCCTCCTGGTAAAGGAGGAGGACTACATGAGCAATGTGGGCCATAGCGAGCGTACGGATGCAGTGGTGGAGCCTCGCCTGAGCGAACAGTGGTACGTGAAGATGGAGCGGATAACCCAGCCTGCCCGCGAGAATGTACTGAATGATGTGGTGCAGCTAGTACCTCCAAAATTCAAGAACATGTACCGCAGCTGGATGGATGGTGTGCGGGACTGGTGCATAAGTCGGCAGCTATGGTGGGGGCACCGTATACCCGCCTACTACCTGCCCAATGGGGACTATGTGGTAGCGCGTAATGCCGAGGAGGCATTGGAGAAAGCAAAAGCGAAGGACCCCAACGTAACGGCAGAGCAACTCGAGCAAGATCCTGATGTACTGGATACTTGGTTTAGTGCCTGGCTATGGCCCATTGAGGTATTCAAGGGCCTGAGTAAGCCAGACAATGAAGAGATCAAGTACTACTACCCCACCAATGATCTGGTGACGGCACCGGAGATTCTGTTCTTCTGGGTGGCCCGAATGGTAATAGCGGGGTATGAATACATGGGCGAACGGCCTTTCAAGAATGTATACCTGACGGGTATAGTACGGGATAAGCTGCGCCGGAAGATGAGCAAGTCGCTCGGCAATTCGCCCGATCCGCTTGAGCTCATCAAGCAATTTGGCGCAGATGCTATCCGTACGGGTATGCTGTTTAGTTCGCCTGCTGGCAACGACCTGCTGTATGACGAGAAGCTGGTGGAGCAAGGCCGGAACTTTGCCAACAAAATCTGGAATGCTTACCGCCTGGTAGAGGGCTGGGAGATAGACGAATCGCTGGATGCTGAAACGAATGCTCAAGCCATCCAGTGGTTTGAGAACCGTTTCAATCAGGGGCTGGCGGAAATTGAGGACCACTTCAGCAAATTCCGCATGAGTGACGCCCTTATGAGCTGCTATAAGCTGATCTGGGGGGATTTCTGTTCGTGGTATCTGGAGATGGTGAAGCCTGCCTACCAGAAGCCCATCGACAAAGGCAGCTACATGGCTACGAAGGATTTCTTCGAGCGGCTGATGAAGGTGCTGCATCCGTTTATGCCCTTCCTGACGGAAGAAATATGGCATGAGCTGGGCAACCGGACGGAGAAGGACTGCATCATAGTGGCGGAATGGCCTGCAGTAGGCAGCTTTGATGAGGAGCCGCTATCGCAGGCGCAAACGGTGTTTGATTTAGTAAGTCAAATCCGGAATCTGCGGAGCAGCAAAGGTCTATCTCCGAAGGAAGCTTTCGACTTGCAGATCAAGGCGACTACCCACGGAAATGGCCTTTATGAGAGCTGGGCGGCGGTAATCCGTAAGCTAGCCAACATCGAGGGCATCGAGTTTGTCTCGGAGAGTGTGGAAGGCGGGGCCGTTTGCCTGGTAGTAGGTGGCGACGAGGTGTACGTACCGCTGGGTGATAGCATGGACGTGGACGCGGAGCGTGAAAAGCTTTCGAAAGAGCTGGAATATACTCAGGGCTTCCTGAAGTCGGTTCAGAAGAAGCTAAGCAACGAGCGCTTTGTGAACAACGCGCCGGAAGCGGTAGTAGCGAGCGAAAAGAAGAAGCAGGCTGACGCCGAGGCGAAGATCAAGGCCTTGGAGGAGAGCTTAGCCAAGCTTGGCTAAGCTAGATCGCCGGGCCGCGCAGGCTGCGCTATTAGATTCTAGATGCTAGACCGTTCGCTACGCTCACTGCTAGAGCTGCGACCAAGACGTAGGGCGAGTTCGAATCGAAGATTCGACATACGCCCTACGTCTTGGTCGCAGCTCTAGCAGTGAGCGTAGCGAACGGT
>JBCBHI010000512.1:0-4318 GCA_038525885.1 Bacteroidota bacterium | reverse complement strand
TGAAATCTAGCTGGAAGAAGGGGCAGATCATGGAAGCCCTAGAAGAGGAGGCAGACTTTGGGGATGCGCTGGCTTACATGAACACTTTCCATGATGTAGTCATGTGCACCTTTGGTCCGGTGGTGTATATGTTCCGGTTCTTATTCTTTGGCAACCTGTATGAAGACCTCACCCAGTTTGTGGTGCGGGACATTGGGTATATACGCTATGAGCAAACCACGGAGGATTTTACTCCTCTTTTCCGTACCAGGACGGAAGCAGAGGATAAACTCAAGACCCTGGAAGCCTATGAGTACTACAAGTACCTGATTGAGACTGCGGATGCGGAATCCGTTTTGAGTTGGTACGAAGAATGGGTGCGGGAGCATTTGGGTACCCTGTCTGAAGTGGCTCTGCCTACTTTTGATAAATTATCGATCCGGCTGGGCCAGTGGCTGGAGCGGCAAGAATGGTGGGATGAGGCCTTACAAGTGTATGAGCAAACTCAGGCCACTCCTGCACCCGAGCGTAGAATAAGGCTGCTGCAAAAACTAGGTAAAACAGAGGAGGCGGTGGCTCAGGCTGAGCACATGGAAAAGAATGGGGTAACCGCCGAGGAACGCATTTTTGCGGGTGACTTTTTGCGGAAACACCTTAGTCCGGGTCAGCAAAGGAAACGTACTACCGAAAAGCTAAAAGCTGCGGAGGAGATTGAGATTTCCTCGGAGTTTATCCATCAGGTAGAACTTGGGGTGGCGCAGTATTACAGTGAAAGAGGATGGGCCGCGGCCATGACCGAGAATTCTTTGTGGAGGTCCTTATTTGGCTTGCTGTTCTGGGAAGAAATCTTTGACGAGCAGGCCGGAGCCTTTCATCATCCCTTGCAGCGGATGCCCTCTGACATGATGGGCAAGGAGTTCCTAAAGCCGCGCAAGAAGGCCCTGAAGGCCAAAATGAAGCTTCTGTATGAACGGGAGGCCTTTGTGGATCACATAGAGCGGGTGTTTGAAACCCGAAACGGCATGGCAAATCCGTTTACGGGCTGGAATCCGCAAACACTGGACCTGGTACTAGAAGGGCACCGCCTGCTGCTGCCCGACCAATGGGAGGCTGTGCTGTGGGAGATGGCCAAGCACCCTAAGGAAAATGGTCGTGGATTTCCTGACCTGTTCCTTTGGAAGCCCGAAGACTACCAATTTGTGGAAGTGAAATCACCCAATGACCACCTTGGGCCTCAGCAATGGTTTTGGCTTAACTTCTTTGAGCAAAGAGGCATCCACGCCAAAATCATTCGCGTGCGATGGTCAGAGGATTAGCGGATAATTAATTTCTGGGTATGGGGTTTACCGCCCACTGTCATTTGCATGAAATATACCCCTGGGCTCCAGGTGTTAACATCAATTAGTGAGGCGCTATAATCTGACCCACTGTGACTCTCCTGGTACATCACCTGTCCGCTGACCGTGAGCACCGAGACTTGGGCATCGACTTGTGAGGGCCATATGAGGCTAACCTGTGAGTGCGCAGGATTAGGATAAGCAGACCAGCTAACCGTAGTTAAGCTCTCTACCAGGGAGGGGGCAAATACTTCAAAATTCCCATCATAATCCGTTTGGCGCAGCCGATAGTAGGCCTTGCCTGGAAGCGGTTGGTGATCCACCCAAGAATATTCCAGAATAGATTGGCTATTGCCAGCGCCGCTTATTTGTCCTACCTCTGTATAGGGTTTCCCATCTGCAGACCGTTCCACGGTAAAATAGTGGTTATTGGTTTCTGACAGGGTAGACCAAGCTACTGTGACTTGGCTATTTTCTGCTTGGGTAGTGAATGATAACAGCTCAATAGGTAGTGAAGAGTTATCCGTACACGTGGCTGCTCCGCAGTCGAGTTCGGTAGGTACTACCCCATCTCCTTCGTACGGACCCGAAAGGGAATTGCCGGTGCCGTCAGAAGTAATGGTTCCGCCATTATTGATTTTGGAATCCGCAGTGATACTAGACCCGTTGCGCAGGTTCAAGATGGCACCACTTTCGATAAGCACTTCATTGCCCGTGCTTTCGAAGCTGCCACCATCCAAAGTGGTAGTACCACCCCCTTTTATTTCTAGTTTGCCAGCAGCGGTAATGCTCCCGGTAATTAAGAGCATACCGTTGTTGGTGATGCTACCTTCCATGTCTTCGATATCTCCAGTGATGGTAAGCGAACAATCTTCGCAGATTTCGATATTTCCCTTTAGGAGTGTGATGTTACCGTTAATGGTGAGATTACCATTGTCTTCTATGGTGATGCTCCCTTCAAGGGTCCCAATATTATCGTCCAGGATTCCGCATTCGGTCCCCGTGATATCCACCCCATTCTCTACATTATTTTCAACGTTACCAGTATTCGTACAATTGGGGATTTCGGTAGCCAAGGCGGGAGACCCAAGGCCGATTAGGATGAGGGCAATAATAGCTTTGCCTCGGTTTATTGATTGGGTGTTCACGTTGTTAATAATTGGTAGATGATGGGTACAAAAAACAATCCATAGCTTTTGAAGATGCTTTTGGTCCGGTTTTCAAAGCTCCGGTATAGGTAAGACCGCTTGCTAAGCTATATCCCCCCCTGGCATCTTTAATAATTAAGGAGTCATGCTGGAAAATTTCAGGCCGATACCGTTAGCCAAGAGGACTTCTTCATGAGAGGAAGACCGGGTTTTGAATCGACTTGTGATTTCCTTGTGCAATGTTTCCTGCTCTATAAGAATCAAATACGGTTTTCTTTCTTTGATATATGTGCTTTTTCGATGAATAAGGTAACCCCCGTCCATGTTCAAAGCTGAATTATAGATGAAGACGAAATTGGTTAAATCTTGTTTTTTATAGGAATGTTATAATTAGCCATTTTTCAGTTAAGCGACAATTGGGCTTATTCTACTTGTTTGGTTAGTTGTGGATAAGGTTGAAGGGAATGGCTTTGGATATAAATACTGAGCCTATATGAGGAGGGGATCCAATCATTCAGACGGTCATCCTAGGAATTACTTTGAGGTATGTCAACGATCCATAGTGGGAAGTCACCCCGTTGAGGTGAAGCAGTAATGGGCTATCACGGGACGGTTCTTGCAAGAAGCACAAGAGCCGTCCGACCCGTTTCCCCCAGGGAGGAATAGGCTATTTCTTAAAGGTCCCCATCCATTTATCCCACCAAAGGAAATACAGGCCATAGTTGCCTTTGAAGTACTGGTGATGTGCATTGTGTGCCGTGGAGGTGTTGAACCAGCGGCCTACCCAGGTGCCGCGAAAACGAGCGGGCAGGATTTCCCAACCCAAATGGCCGTACACATTGTAGGTGAACATAAATAAGAGGAAAGCGATCAAAACATAGCCGTGTAGAGGCAGGGCGAAAACCAGGATGTAGATGATGCCCGCTTCAAAAATGGCCTCTATGGGATGAAAAGCCAGGGCAGCAAAAGGGGTGGGGTTGGTGCTTTTGTGATGAATAAGGTGCGCTATCTTAAACATGGGTTTGGTATGCAGCAACCTGTGCATCCAGTAGAAATAGGCATCGTGAATGAGAATGGTGGCGAAAAAGCTAAGGATGAGATAGCCCCAACCGTATTGCAGAGGCTCTTGGTATAGCTGGGTATGCGGACGGATGTAGGGGTTGAATACTGTAAGCGAAACCAGAGCAAAAATGCCGGAGGTAGCCAAAGAGTAGAAGATCTCCCGCTGGAGGTCGGAAGACTTAGGCCAACGCATTTGAATCTTTCTGGGCGCCCACTTGGACCGTTTCCAACGGTAAAAATAGGCCCAGGCAAGGCCTGCAATGCCAAAGTACCGTATCAACATAGCGGCCGTAACTCCGCCGAGAAAAGATGCCACCCGAGTCCATTCCATATGCTGTAGTCTATAGGAACTTAGACGGCCCCCGGCATCAAGGGTTTACTCATGCCGGGGATTTTCAGCTTATACGGTTACGGATTCCTTCATCCAGTCGGGCTTGGTAGTCCTTACCCGGGCTTGGACCTGATTCAGGATGTTATACAAACCAAAGTAAGTCCGGTTGATGTACAAGGCATCTTTGGGCCCGCGGGCTTGCCGGGCTTTTTTGTATTCTGGAGACTTGCTGATCCGGTCACCCATATCGTAAATGTTCTTGAAGTAGGCATCGTCAGCAAAATCAAACTCATCGGAGTGGAAAGGCTGACCCAGCATACCGATCATCTCCTTGAAGATGCCCACAAAGAACCGGATGTCTGATTCGGTGTCTTCGTTGCGGAGGAAATCCATGGTGTAGAACAAACTCTTCAGTTCTTCTTCCCGGTCAGTAACTCCCTTGTGTAGTAATATGAAAAGAA
>JBCBHI010000511.1:0-4362 GCA_038525885.1 Bacteroidota bacterium | reverse complement strand
CTTTACAATAGTTTGACCTCTCAGCAAAAGTTAGCTGAGATTTTTCTTGAAAATGGAAACCAGGAATAATCCTTGGGATTAGGTGCGCGGCTGCACCAAGCTTTTGTGTATTATGGGGCTGAACGTGCCCCGGGAATTGGGCTTGAGTTACTTAAGGTATCCGTGCTGCCGAAACCAATGCACTGCCTCTTGGATAGCCCCGTCTACACCTTGGAATTCTACCTCCAAGGCCTCCTTGGCTTTACTATGAGAATAGTAATTCTTTAGGCACAGGATGCGCATGTTGGTGAGCGTGGTTTCGGTGTTCAAACCCAGGCGCTTTAGCAGGTTACCCACCCGGCCTACGGCTATCAGAACGGCCTTGGGTAGGCCGATCAAGATAGGAGTCTGGCCTGCTTGGGCATTTAGCTTCTGGAAAAATTCCTTGTAGCTCAGGTTCTCCCCGGCCAGGATGTAGGCCTCCCCGCTGTTCCCGTGTGCCAGTGCATTCACCATGGCTTGGGCAGCATCTCGCGCGTACACAAAGTTTTTGCCTCCGGGCGGGTAAAAAAGCACCCGCTTGCGGTACCCCATCAGGATGATGCGGCCAGAGCTGGGTTTCTGGTCGTATGCCCCCAAAATAAAGGTGGGGTTCACGGCCACTACCTCCGTGCGGTCACTATAGGAGAACGCCACCTGCTGAGCTTCCAGCTTGCTTTTTACGTACCCAGAATCCGAAAAAGGCCGGGCCGGGGGCTTCGCTTCATTTCCTGGCTGATGGGCGGTGCCAAAGCCAAATACATTGCAGGTGCTCACGTGCACCACACGCAGTACTCCTGCTTCGGCTGCTGCCTCCACCACGTTTTTGGTACCCTGCACGTTGACTCGCTCATAGGCCGCATAGTCCGTGAGCCCTTGACGGGTTTCCGCCGCGGCGTGCACCACGTACTGGCAACCTGCCACCACACGCTGCATGGCGGCCAGGTCGGTGATATCCCCCTCCACGATTTCCATGGAGGGGTGCCCGGCCAAGGTAAATTTGGAGCGGTTGCGCACCAAAGCCCTGACCCGATAGCCAGCCCTAAGGAGTTCTAGCACCGTATGGGTAGCCAGTAGTCCGTTAGCGCCAGTTACAAGTACCGCTTTCATTTATGCGCACAGGTCATAGGGCCGCTGCATATACCAAATAGAGAGATCGTATTTGGGTCCCTGCCATAGATGGTACGGCTCAAATCCGTAGCGTTCGTAAACCTTGGCATTGCGGTCCAGGCTGGTCTCTATTTGCAGGGGTAGGCGCAATTCTGCGGACTTATTGAAGACGAACCGCATCAGCTGCCGGGCCTGCGAATGGCCACGTGCCTCGTTGGCTACGCCCAAAAACCAGAGATAGAGATACTCCCCCTCCTTTGAGCGGAATTTATTAATCTTCTTTTCCAACTTGCCTACTTTGAACACCCGGGGTAAGGTAATGCTTTTGTACGCCAACACCAGCTGCAGCCAGCGGTCGTACAGGCGTTTGCGCATTTTTGAAGACTGAAACATGATGGCGACCCCAAGGCCGTCTGCCGTAAGGAAAACCCCTTGGCGGCGTAATCCGAAACGAAAAGCATATTTGGCCATGGCGTCCATTCTTTCGCGCCTACGGCGATCATTCTTCACCACTCGCCCTATGCGAGGGTTGTCATAAAAAGACTCACTAATGATCTTAACTACTTTTTCTTGGTCGAAAATGTGTGCTGGTCTCATGATAATAAGATTATAGTATTGGTTGAATTTTAGGAATAAACGTAAAAATTAATCTCGAATTGTAAAAATTTACAACACACTCATTATCAATTATTTACATCAACACATCATCAATAAATAGTTGTATTTATACGCTTTACATTAATGCAATTTATCGATAATCAATTCCCAAATCATTCCTCTAGGGAGACTAAAAAGGGTAAAGTACAAGCGTAAAAAAGGACAGAATAGGTGGGCAAAAGGTAGTAAGGAGCCGACCCTAATCGGTGGCGCCCATTCATGGGTAATGCTGTATATTTGAGTATGACCTCTCCCGCTCTTTCACCCAAAAATCGTTATACCTACAAGGATTATCTTACTTGGGAGGAAGAGGAGCGTTGGGAATTGATTGAGGGTATAGCCTATAGTTTGAGCCCAGGCCCCAGCACTAAGCACCAGCTAGTTACAGGAGAGCTTTTTGGCTTGATTTGGAGTTTTCTGAAAGGAAAATTCTGTAGAGTATTGACGGCACCTTTTGATGTTTGTTTACCGAAAGCGAATCAATCAGAGGAGGAATCTGATACGGTAGTGCAACCTGATGTAGCAGTATTTTGTGATCCAAATAGGTTGTCCAATCAGGGCGCAAAGGGGGCTCCAGACTGGGTAATTGAGGTGCTTTCACCGAGCACAGCCGCCAAAGATCTCAACCTAAAAGCGATGCTTTACCAGACCCATGGAGTTCGTGAGTACTGGATCGTAGATCCAGACAAAGAACAGGTGATCGTCAATCGGTTAGATGAAGACCTAAAGCGCTATACGTTTCCACAAGTATTCGATCGTACCGATACCCTTTCTTCCACTGTGCTGCCGGAACTTTCCATTGCCCTGGAGGAAGTATTCCAAGCGGCGGAGTAACCTGTTCATTCAAGCAGGCTACTTCTTAGCCTGGTTAGAGCCCGTTCTTTTATTCTTCTGCAAAGTGGAGCGGGCACACAGATGGGAGCCAATTGATGACAAATTCAGCAGAGCCTCGCCAGGCCCCAAACTGCTGACAGTGCATCTGCTCTATTAAGGTTATTGGAATTTCTTTTCTAGATTAATCAATCCAGCATCAAATTTTTTCTGCCAATCTGGAATCAGGATGGGTTTCATGATCCCGATGATGGTGCCATCAAAGACCTCAACGTTGATAATTTTCGTTTTATCAGCGTCCAGCCTTTCGAAGACCCAAATGTGGCAGGATTTCATTCCATTTTCTTCCTTCCACCACATGATTTTTGAGGCAGGCTCTACAAATTTCACGGTCTCATTACCCGTTACCTTTCCGGCCATTCCTAAATCTAAAGCCTGTTCGAAGGTGCTACCCTCTTCCCACTGTGTATCCGAGGTGAATTTTGCTGACTGATGGAGTTCGGTAGACCATTCTGGCCATCGTTCTATTTGTGACCAATACTGCCACACCACCTCTGGGGTAGCATTTACCACGGTTTCACTAGCTACCAAGGCGGTTTTCCAGCCTTGTTCATCGAGTCCTATTTTGGACATGGCCTCCTTAGCTAGTTGCCTGGCGAAGGTTTTATTGGAAAACGTATCGTACCTAGCCGCAAACAGGATATAGATAAGAGCCACCAGCGCAATACCTGATAATATGATCAATGCAATTTTCATATGCTTTCAAGATAAGTAATAGGACCAGCCAAACTGTATAGTGCAAAAATCCTTTATCCTTTTCTGAAAAAATTGATCAAAAGCGCTAATGATTTGAGAATGTACGCAAGGTCAATGGACCACTATAGAACCCGACTGGTTTTTATAATCTCTTGGAGTTAAGCCGGACCATTTTTTAAAACTATTGGTAAAGGTGGCTACTTCTGAAAACCCCAACAAGAAAGCAGTATCGGTAATATTCATATGGGGCAGCGCCAAATATTTCATAGCCAGCTCTTTCTGCACAGTTCTGAGGATTTCCCTAAACGTAGTGTTCTCCTTCTTAAGCTTGTCTTGAAGCGAGCGGGTGCTCATATTCAGCTCATTTGCAGCTTCAGCAATGGAAGGAATTTCTGCTTTCAGGTGGTTCTGAATGTAACGCTTCACAGCACGGGAATGAACATTTGCCTGGTCATACTCTTGGGCCAATTCTTCCAATATCTTATCGAAATGCTTGAGCATTTCAGGATTGGAGAGGGTAATGGCTTGATCCTGATCAGATTTATGGTAAATGAGCGAAGCTTTTTCACTATTGAAGGTGAGTATGGCGGATCCAAATATCTCATGATATCTGGATAGGTCTTCGGGTTCAGGATAGTTGAACTGTATCTCTACCGGCTGGGGATGTAGCGTATTGGAATTCTTAATCATGGTGACAGCCGAGGCAAGGATATAATCCATGGTGGGCTTAAATTCCTCACGCCAAGGCTCCGTCAAGCTCCCTTCCAACACAATGAAACTCTCTTGAGTTACTATTTTTTGGTTCAACAGAGAAAGGACCAAGGCCTGGTACTTGCAAAACTTTTCCAGCGCTTTCAGGATAGTAGGCGAGTTAATCATGCCATACCCTAATACGCCCATCGTTTGAAACCGGGCATGCAAACCACACTCCAGGCCTATAGTAGGAACACCAGTTTGCTCTATGATGGCTTTCCAAGCCATGAAAACCTG
>JBCBHI010000510.1:0-4362 GCA_038525885.1 Bacteroidota bacterium | reverse complement strand
AAAATACTCCAGGGTATACTCACCCGCAGGCAGAAAGGACAAGTCGAGCGTAAACTCTCGCGCTGTAGAGTCCGTCATAGCGCCCAAATACCAGGCATCTGCCCGGCGGCGGGCCAGCACCAGATAGTCCCCCACGGCCGCTTCCAGCACCCGGGTTTCGTCCCACACCGTGGGAATCTGCGTGATGTAGCCCACCGTTTCCTGCTCCTGATAGTACCGGGTAGGCGACTCGCATAGCATCTGCAAGGGCGATTCGAATACTACGTACATGGCCACCTGGTGGGCTCGGGTGCCCAGGCTCATGGGCCGCTCGAAGCTAACGCCAAAATTGACCGCGTGGCGGTTGGCCATGGCACCCGGCGTGAAGTCCATAGGCCCGGCTACCATACGGGTAAAGGGCAAAGTGAGCGTATGCTCGGGCGTAATGTCTTCACTCCATTTGTTGTGCTCGTTACCCTTCAGCCCCTCATAGGTCACCAGATTGGGATAGGCGCGCCGCAGTCCGGAGGGTTTAAAGGCCCCGTGAAAGTCCACCAGCAGCTTATGCTTGGCGGCTTCGGCAGCTACCCGTTCGTAGTAGTTCACTACGTATTGGTCCGTCCTCTGCATAAAGTCCACCTTCACGCCCACTGCGCCCCAGTCCTGGTACGTCTGTAGAATGCCTTCCAGGTTCTTATTGAGTGGCTTCCACAATACCCACAGGATGATGCCCACGCCCTTTTCCTTACCGTAGCGGATCAGCTCGGGTACATCCATATCCGGATTGAAATCAGTGATATCCTCGGTAGTTTTGGACCAGCCTTCGTCCAGAATCACGTATTCTATGCCCTGAGCGGCAGCAAAATCGATGAAGTACTTGTAGGTAGCGGTGTTCAGCCCCGATTCAAAATCTACCCCCCAGATGTTGTTGGCGTTGTACCAGTCCCAAGCCACCTTACCGGGTTTGATCCAGTCCGTATCCTCTATTTGCTGGGGCTTTGCCAGCAGGTAAGTCAGATTAGTTTCCACCAGCGTACGGTCGTCCTGGGTGATAACAAACACCCGCCAGGGGTACTCCCGAGCACCGTACGCCTCCGCAATGTATTCGGCCTCTTGGGTGATGATCTCCCCCCGATCGGGCTCCTTGGGCAAGCCTATTACCTCCAGCACTACGCCGGGGTGCTGAGCATCCAAGGTGGTATTGCCATTGCCACGGATGAACATACCCGGGTAATCGTGCAGAGCTGTTTCGGTGAAAAGCACCTTCCCTTGGGGCGTGCTAAACAACACCGGCAGGCTGCAAAAATCTTCCGGCTGCAACTCTTCAATCGCCTTGTCCAGGTAGCTTCGCTCATAGTGCGAATACATGGATTCCTCTTGCGGGAAGAGAGACCGGGTAGACCCGGGCAAGGTAAAACTGAGCTGCTCGCCCATTACCTGGCGGGCGATAGTATTCTCATCTATCCACTGGTAGGCCACCCCCTCATCATATACCCGAAAGCGGAGGCCGTACTTGCCACGAAATCCCAGCTCCAACTGATAATAAACATTGGGCATGGAAGCGTCCTTGTGAGGCAGGCCCGCCACTACCGTTTCCTCTACAAAAGTCATGGAGTTTCGCCGCACTTTGGGGGCCATGCCCATATCAGGACCTTCAGAGAAGTCCATGCCAATGGTGGCTTGGGGTATGATCTCCTTCCCCGCCAGGGTCACGGACCACGAAACGGTTTCGTCCACCTGTACGGTTACTTCAATTCGGCCATCCGGGGAGGCCACTTCATAGGTTTGGGAATACATACTACCACTGCACAAGAGCAGTAGGCCTAGCAATACCGTGGTTTTCATAGGGCTCATTATCTATACCTTTCAGTTTAGCAATTTCCTGCCGGATGCACCAAGCTTTATCCGAATTGGTTGCCAACCCGCCAAGGGTTTCTACCCTCCGCCCCATCAGGAGATGAAAGTTTGGTCTGCGCAACGTATGTTGTGAGTCCATCAACCCCACCTGCTATGAAAATACCCTGTGCTTGTGGCCATGTGATCATCGATCAGACCGACGGATTGAGTAACAAAGGACACCTGATTTCTGACACCCAGTGGTTTGCCTTCTGGGAGGCGATCGATGATGCCATTGAAAATTCCGGCCCCACGGCCAAGGAAAAGGAAGCCGCATGCATGCGCCTCCGGCAGCAAAACCCCTTCAAACTGATGTGGGAATGCCCCCAATGCGGTAGGCTATATGTAGACGGAGCCCATGGGGAGGTGACCATCTACCAGCCAGAAAATCAAGTCTACAACCAGGCACTCAACCGAAAGGCCTAGCTTACCCTCGCCATTAGGTACCGTTTTTGAGGAGACTCGGCAAAACACCTTCACCTATGCTAAAGACTCTCGTTACCAGCCTATTCATCCTGTTTGTATTCCAAACGGCGCTACCTGCCCAATACCGGGTCAAAACTCACGAATCAGTAGAGATAGGGGGCCTGCAACAATGGGTAGGGGCCGTGGGCCAAGACGATTCCAAACCGCTGTTGTTGTTCCTGCACGGTGGGCCCGGGTTTTCTTCCCGCGGTTACGCGAAAACCTTTATCCGGCACCTGAAAAAGGACTTCATTGTGGCCCAATGGGACCAGCGTGGCACCGGCATTACCCAGTCCTGGAACCCGGCACCAGACCCCATCACGGTAGCACAAATGCACCAGGATACCGAAGCGGTGGTGCGCTATCTGCTGCAAAAGTTCAACAAGGAAAAGCTATACCTGGTGGGCTTTTCTTGGGGCGGATTTTTGGGGCTACACCTTGCGGACCAGCATCCTGAACTGCTGCATGCTTACATATCCGTAAGCGGTATCACGCATGGCCATACCTCCGAGCGCGCCAATCTGAAGGAGATGCTTGCCCGCGCACAGGAGGAAAACAACGAGCTGGCCCTTTCGGAACTGGCTACCGTGCAGGTGCCCTTCACCCACTGGGAACAGCTCTACCTCCTACGCAAGTGGTCGGGCCACTATGCATCCCAGAAAGCCCCCGCCAGGCCAGCACCCCGCTCCTTTTTCGAAGACTGGTCGGCTCAGTGGCTCGACGTATTTGTAGAAGCCGCTGCGGTCAACTATCCCGAACGGGTGCCCGAGCTTCGGTGTCCGGTTTATTTCTTTTTGGCCGAGAAAGACCTCACCGTGAACGCAGGGGTTTCTCAGGCCTATGCAGAAGCCCTGAGGGCTCCGCACAAAGAGGTGGTTTGGTTCTATGAATCCACCCATGCTATTGCCAGCGATGAGCCTAAGAAGTTCAGCCAGGCCCTGATCAAAATCCTCCAGCCCTGACCTCATGGTAAATCAAGTGGTGGGTGCCCTCCTCATGTACCCACTTCAGGTTGGCCGCATCCAACCCCCAATCCGGTACGATACCCCATGCCTTTGGTCTAATCCCCTTTGCTAAGCCGCAAAGGTAAATCCGTACCTTTTGGGTGCTATGAAATACCTGTTCGCCCTCTTCCTACTCAGCCTGGCCACGGCTGGTTTTTCCCAAACACAAAACCCAAATCCTTGGGTACAGTCGGCCGATCCCACCGCGGAGATTACCTACCGCAACCCCATCATCCCCGGCTTCTACTCAGACCCCACCATCTGCCGGGTAGGGAAAGACTACTACCTCAGTACCAGCACCTTCGAGTATTTTCCGGGTATGCCCATTTTCCATAGCCGGGACTTAGTGAACTGGCAGCAGATCGGGCACGGCATCCACTACGCTGGGCAGTGCGAGGATGGGCTCAACATCTTTGCTTCTACCTTCCGCTACCATGAGGGTACTTTCTACCTCATCACTACCAACGTAGGCCACGGGGGCAACTTCTTCATTACGGCTACCAAGCCGCACGGTCCTTGGTCGGAGCCGATTTGGATCGACGTGGGGGGTATTGATCCAGACCTGTTTTTTGATGACGACGGCCGGGCCTACGTAATCTCCTCTACCTTCGAACTTACCGAAATAGACCTGACTACAGGACAGCTACTGGGCGAAAAGCGCAAGGTGTGGAACGGCACGGGCGGCCGCTACCCGGAAGCGCCTCACCTCTACAAGAAGGACGGCTTCTACTACCTGATGGCCTCTGAGGGGGGCACCGAGGAAGCCCACATGGTGACCATAGCGCGCAGCCATTCCATCTGGGGACCCTACATAGACAACCCCGCCAACCCCATAGTGGCCCACGCCAACGTGGCGGGTATGGGGCAGCCCATTCAGGGCACGGGGCACGGTGACCTGATACAGGCGCACGACGGCAACTGGTGGATGGTAGTACACGGCTACCGCAGCGTAGCGGGGTATCCGCCACACCACACCCTGGGCCGCGAAACCTGCCTGGTGCCCGTAAGCTGGCCCACC
>JBCBHI010000509.1:0-4364 GCA_038525885.1 Bacteroidota bacterium | reverse complement strand
CTGGCCAAGCATAGTACAAAGCTTCTTATGCGAACCCCCAAGTTATCCAAGTTTTGAAAATAGGCTTGAGTCTGGGCTGCCGTGGCGTTAGGATTAGGATGCCATATTTGCCAAAGTATTTGCTCGCTTGGCCCACCTGGTAAGGCGGATTCATAAGAAAACCTAAACCGATCCTCGTATCTACCGCAGATATCGATGGTACTGCCTTCCACATTTACAAAAGGCCCCTCTTGCACCGAATGTTCTACCTGCCAATTGATATTCCCACAAGTTGGACCCAATGGAGGTATTGGATTAAGGTTCTGTGTTTCGAGAATTTGATCGGAGGGCATTTCTTGCAATAAATTCTCCTCTGTGGTACAACCCACTATGAGAATCAGGGCAAGTAGAGAATAAATAAAATGGTTTTTTGTAATAGCCATGAGATATGGATTTTTAGTTATTAAATACATTGGATGAAAATTTGAATAGACAGAAGGGCGCAAATATTTTAGTCTTCTTAGCTGGCCTATTCTTTACATAAAGAAACGTTATACAAGAGAAACCCTGTGGTCAGAAGTGTAAAATTGTGTGAATCAAGGGAACCCTTGTGGGCTGACATGATAGAAAATGTGACGAAAGAAAAGATATCTGTGACCACCCTGGGCGATTTCCGATCTACCCAGTCTGGATGGGCCTAACAAGTCCCCCGTAGGGGCTGTCCCAATTCTACAATACTCCTGCGGCGGTATGTGCGTACTTGACATTCGTAATCAATTTTTAGGTCATGATACTTCGCATCACTCTCATCGTTGCCCTTTTTTCGCTGGCAAGCTTTTTTTGGATTTCCACTCCAACTCACCCCTCCTATCAGGTACTCTCCAACCCCATCGATATCGGCTATGGGGTCAACCTACAGGGTACGGAAAACCTAATGTGGGTACCGGAAAACTGGGCCGAGCCCAACGACAGGACTATTGGGCTGCACTACTTTCACTTTCCCGCCAGGGAGCCCAAGGGGCTGGCTCCGGTATTTTACTTCCGGGGTGGGCCGGGAGAGGCCACCACTCCTCGTGGTTTCTACCAGTTTTACGGCGGCCCGCGGATTGGCGCTTTCGCCTGGGAGGTAGAACGCCTCAACCGCCACCACGACGTAGTGTTGATCACTCAGCGTGGGGTAGACCGCGCCCGCGGTTTGCCGTACTACAACTTCCGATTCCAGTATTGGAAAGGGAGCGCAGAAGACCGAGCCAGCCGCCAAAACGTGGGCCAAGCTCACAACCGAGCCTTGCTGGATACCCTGGAGCATGCCCGCACACTGGGCATCAACGTAGCAGGATATACGGTACAGAATATGGTAGCCGATATAGAGGCGGTACGCCAGCAGCACGGCTACGAAAAGATTGCCCTAGTAGGCAACAGCTTTGGTAGCCAGCTGGCTCTCACTTATGCGCACCTGTATCCGAGTAAGGTAGACCGGGCGTTGCTTTCAGCCGTAGAGCCTGTAGACTACGGCTACGACGACCCCAAAACTATTTGGGAAACCTGGAGCAGGGTAGCCCAGGTAGTAGATCAGGACCCCTACTGGCAAGATAAGTTCGATGGCCAACCGCTCCTTTCGGTATATAAAACTCTCCTAAAGCGGTTGGAAGAGCAGCCCGTCACGGTAACACTTGATGTACCGGGAGAGGAAGCCCAAGATGTGGAAATAGGCGTGGAAGACCTGAAGCGGTTTCCCGGGTTCTTGTTTGCTAACTCCAGAGAGGAGCAATGGACCAGCTGGCCCGCTTACCTACATGCGCTGTATACTGGAGACTACCGCTGTATGGCCATGGCCATAGTGGTGACGTCTGGCTACGAAACCGACCCAGCTATGCCGCGCTTGGTAGATCACAGCTTGGGAATTTCTACTGAGCGCAACCAGCAACTACTCCACAGGCCAGAGGTACAATGGCTGGGAGACCCTAACCGCTACCAACGTTGGGTAGCGGAGGCGAAGCCAACGGTAACGCTGACAGATGAGGAAAGGGCTCTTCGTGAACTCCCCTTCCCTACGCTGCTCATCCATGGGGATGCAGACCTGAATACTCCCCTGGCGAACGCCGAGGACCAACTGGCATATCTGCCGCAGGGGCATTTGATTACGGTGCGACAAGGCACGCACGGCACTAAGTGGGACCTGTTCAACCATGACCGGGGGCTGGCCGAACAGATACTAGCTTTTATGGATCTCTCCGAAGAGGAATCTGCGGAGACGTATTTTCGAACAGAATTACCGAGAGAAACTCACTTCCCTAAGTTCCAATTCTGGAAGGAGGAGCCAGAGGCACTTTTTGAAAAGGCACTGGCCGACTGAGCCGAGGAAGCTTTCTTGCTAAGTGGTCTGGTTTTCAGGAGAAACCGGACCCTTGGCTTTTAGTGGGGGCAGACAAAGAATAAGGACACATATAAGGTCAAAGGTATAAGAGCGGCGGGCTTTCTTTAGAGTCAAGGGGGCATTTAGCATTAGGGGACAAAACAACACCCACAGGGATTTACTAAAGCCGCTGCCTGCTTTCCGCTTACTTTCTCTGCTCAATAACTCGGCATTATCTTGGGGATGGAGAAGTGAAAGGTTGCCCCTTGACCAGGTTTGGAGATTAAACGGATAACGCCCCCCATAGCCTCTACTAGTCGCTTTACCGTAGCCAACCCAATTCCGGTACTGGTCTGGCCTTTCTTATCGTGCGTTCCGCCCACCTGAAACATGTCAAAAATCCGAGGCTGCAGGGGTTCAGGCACACCCGGACCATTATCCTCCACATACCATTGGTAGTCTTCCTCGTATTCCATCAGTCCTACCTCAATGATAGCCTCCGGCTTGTCATTATAACGGATGGCATTACTGATTAAGTTCAACAAGATCTGGTCAAGTGCCACCCGGTGCACCCGTAGCATGTCCACATCAGAATTGAACCGCAGGGTGAGCGGCGCAGTAGGCGATATCAGGTCCTTCAGCTCCTCTACGAGCAATTCTGGAATCACCTGATCCTGCTCCTCCTCGAGCATTTTTTTACTACGACTATACTCCAACAAGCCGTCCACCGTGCCTTTTAGTTTCACCGAGAGCCCCTCAATTAGATCCAGATACTTGCGCCCTTCTTGCCCTAGCTTGGTATCCGCATTGTCTTGCAGTAAGGAGGTAAGGCCAGCAATACTATTGAGCGGCGAACGCAGATCATGCGCCGCCACATACGCAAATTCCTCTAGCTCCTTATTTACCTCGGTGAGTTCGGAGGCAGTCACTTCCAACTCCAATTGTCTCTTGCGTAGTTCAATTAGCTCCATTACCTGATGGGCCAGCGCACGCAAAGCCATAAGTTGGCTCTCTTTGAGCTTTCGGGGATGATGATCAATGACGCAAAGCGTACCCAGTACGTGCCCCTTATCATTTACCAGGGGGACTCCCGCATAGAACACAATGGGACGGTCTCCCTGCACAAAGGGGTTCGTGGAAAACCGAGGATCGGTCCGGGCATCTTCCACCTCCATCACGGCATGCGGTTTCTCGATCGTGTAGCTGCAAAACGCATATTCGCGTGGAGTTTCCGAGATCTGCATGCCCTTGACGGACTTGAACCATTGGCGATGCGCATCTATCAAACTCACCAGTGATATAGGGGTCTGGCAAATTTCTGAGGCAATGGCCGTTAAATTATCAAAGGAGGTTTCTGGAAGAGTATCCAGGAGGTCGTACGACTGCAAACTTTGCAGCCGGGCGTTTTCGTGATTTTCAATAGCGATTTCCATAATTCCAATATAATTATCATTAATACTTATACTAATATAGCCTTAATCGGCATAAGACACTTGATAATTAGCTGAACAGAATACTTCCTTCGACAAATCCAGACAATGAGCAAACCAACCTAAGTAAAACGACAAATAATTGCATTTTCACTCATACATATATGATTTAATTACTCATAAATATATACCGGACTACTGACAATTAACACATATATGCTCTATGTACTGGGAATCTTATCTTACTAGTCAACAGGAGGTTCACACAACACCATATGGATGTTGATAAAGTAATCGGGCAGAAGAAGCTGGAAATAGCCTATCCCAAGCAATTTCCCCCAGATCGATTTATACTCATATCTAACCACAGGTTTCCAGAGGCTAGATTTTCGGAGCTGCCTAATAGAGGATATAGGATCATTTTTGATGCCTATGGATATGAGTTCAGTTGGGCACACTTAAGGTTGAGGCCTTTTATATAGGCGGGATAGGAATTGGGTGAGCAGGTCATTTGCATAGCTAACTAGAGTCTGTCCATAAAGTCGGAAAGGGTTGAAAATCAATTCACTACTTGAATATTGAATAGTCCTAAGGTATTT
>JBCBHI010000508.1:0-4366 GCA_038525885.1 Bacteroidota bacterium | reverse complement strand
GCTGAAATTGGTGCGCATGCCGTCCCAGTCAATCTCTCGCAAGCTGCCGATGTACGTTTTGAGCTTGATACCCTGTACGTTAAAAATGAGCTCGTCCCCAATAGCCAGGTGGAGCCAGTCGGCATATTCCTGATCCAGAGAGACAAAAATCGAATCGTTCTTATCCTCCCGTAATCCCGTCCAGGTACCAGCCATGATCTCCTCGCCGTCAATGAGTTCCTTCCGGTACGACACCCGTTGTTCCCGGATCAGCCGCTGGCGAGACATACGGATGGTGGTGTCTTGTAGAAGGCTGTCAACGGTCATGCCCTTGATGCGGTGAAAACGAACCGCTACCACGGGCATCTCCTCCATGGCCGTGACTGCATGATTGCCCATGATTTCCCTCACATCCTCTATTTGGGTAGGTTGAATGTCAAACAGCACCATATTGGCCTGGTTCTCTCCAGAGTTGATGGCCACCTCATCCAATAGCATGTTTTGGGTGAGTGTAAGGGTAGCAATGAGGGTAGTGCCCAGACCGATAGAGGCCAGCAGAATGGTGGTTTGATTTTGCGGACGGTACAGATTTGCCAAGCCTTGCCGAAGGGTGAACCGCCAGCCATGCGGAAAGAATTTGCGAACCAGCCACATCAATAGCCTGGCTGCCCCAGCCAGTATTAGAAAGCCACCGAGCATGAAGGCGGTAAACAGGAGGGATTCCAGCCATACCCGGATCTGCCAGTAGGCGAAGCCCCATACAAAGAGCAATACCCCCAGAGCGACCCAAACCCGGGCCCAGTCTTTGGGTGTTTTCTCATTCTCCATGCCCGCTCTCAATACCCGCAGTGGAGCAATCTTCCGTACCCCTAAGAGTGGAAACAAAGCAAACAGGATGGCCATCGCCAATCCCGTGAGTACGCCCTGGGCCACGCTATAGTCACTGAAGCGCAGGGTTACCTCGAAGGGTAGAAAGGGAGCCAATACCTTGGGTAGGTAAAACTGCACGGCCATGCCCAGCAGCACCCCAATGATGCTGCCTACTAGCCCAACAGCGGTGATCTGTACCAGGAAAATCCAAACCCCATGCCGGGCCGGAGCCCCAAGAGTGCGTAAGATGGCCACTGAGTTGATCTTCTCCTTAATATAAATGTGCACCGACGAGGCTACCCCAATGCAACCCAGCAGTAAGGCCACAAAGGCCACCAGATTTAGAAAGCGGGTTAATCCCGAGAAGGTATTGCCCAGGCTGTTTTGGCGGTCCGTCACCGTCTCAAAAGACCAGCTCTGTTCAGCATATTCATCATATAGCTGGTCCTTGAGCGTATCGGCATTTACCGTGTTGGGCAGTTGGAAGTATAGGTTGGTGCGGACCTGGCTGCCAAACCGCATCAAGCCTGTTTCGGCCAAGTACCGACGAGGGATATACACCGGGGCGGCCACCATGCTTACAATCTCATTGGCTCCAGGTACCTTGTCCAGCATGCCAACTACCCGGAAACCCATGGTGCCTACCCGTATGCTATCGTTCACTTTGGCACCGAATTGCTCCATGAGTGCCCGGTCAACCAAGGCCACCTGGCTCGTCTCCAGAAATTGGCTTACGTTGGGTGGGTCCGTTTCCATGACTCCGTAAAAGGGAAAGTCTCCCTCCAATGCACGGATTTGTACCAGCCGGGTGTCTTCCGTTTTTGGGAAATACACCATACTGGCAAAGTTGGATTCCCATGCCCGCGCCACGCCAAGAGTATCGTACCAACTCCGGACCGAGTCCGTTACTTTTTGGCTGGTAGTCATGCGCAAGTCTGCCCCCAATAGGTTTTTGGATTGCTGCTGGATGTCCTGCCGCAGGTTGTCCCCAAAGGAGGAGATGGCCACCAAGGCTGCCACCCCTAGCACAATCGAAGAGAGAAACAGCAGGAGCCTGCCCCAGTTGCGTCGTGCATCTCGCCAGGCCATGGCCCAAACCCAGCCGGGTTGCAGCTTGGTTTGAGCTTTATAAGTGGGTCGGTCCATTAGGCGGTTGGTAGAGGAGTGTTGGTCAGTTCTTCGGCAATTTGTCCGCCCTTCAAGCGCAGCGTGCGGTGAGTTTTGGCGGCCAAATCCAAGTCATGCGTTACCATAACCAGCGTGGTACCTGCCTCCGCATTCAAATCGAACAGTAGTTTCTCTACCCGGGCACTCGTTTCTTCATCCAAATTGCCCGTGGGCTCATCGGCAAAGAGAATTTTAGGCTCATTAGAAAAAGCCCGGGCAATGGCCACTCGTTGTTGCTCGCCACCCGAAAGCTGAACCGGGTAGTGGTGCGCGCGTTCTTCCAGGCCTACCTTTTCCAACAAAGAAAGGGCTTGCGCCCTCACTTTCCGTTTGCCCATGAGTTCCAAAGGTACCATCACATTTTCCAGGGCCGTAAGGGTGGGCAGCAGTTGAAAGTTTTGGAAAATAAAGCCTACATATTGGTTGCGTACTTGCGCCCGCTCGTCCTCAGTCAGCTGGTCTAGCCGCACGCCATTCAGATAAATGGAGCCTCCCGTGGGTTGGTCCAACCCAGCGCAGAGGCCAAGTAGTGTGGTCTTGCCACTACCCGATGAGCCTACCAGGCTGAAGGTTTCGCCTTCCTGAACGGCGAAGGAAATTCCGTCTAGTACGGTAAGGGACTTGCCCGCTGAGCGGTATGATTTTGTTACTTGCGTGAGTTCCAGTATGTCGGCCATGGAAGGGGTTTGAAATTATAATGCCACATGCCGTTCTCCATATAAAGTGGCATGCAGGCGGGAGCATAAACACATCGAATTTGTAACTAGATGCAAAGAATCTGTTTTTTGCCTCCAAAGACTCTTTGTAACCGATTGAAGTATACAACAGTTGTGAGTTATATGAAAACAGTAAAGGGCTTGTTGGTCCCCATCGTGTTACTGGGCGTAATCTCCGCCTGCAATGATCAACCCAAGGCAACTGCGGAAGATTCCAATAGCCAAGCCCAGGCGGCAGTTTCTTCCTCCCAAACTACCGCGGCTGAGGCGGGCAAAAGGACCATTCTTTTCTTTGGCAATAGCATTACTGAGGGGGTAGGGGTGGCCCCGGAAGAAGCTTTCCCTTACCGAATAGGCGAGCGGCTGGACTCTCTTGGCTTTCCGTACCAGGCCATCAATGCCGGGCTGGGGGGAGAAACTACCAGCGGAGGGCTCAACCGGCTAGACTGGGTGCTGGATCAGCAACCAGTAGACATTTTTGTACTGGAACTGGGAGGGAACGATGGCCTGCGGGGGATAGATCCGGTAGAGAGCAAGAAGAACCTGCAAGCCATGATTGATAGGGTGAACAAAGCCTACCCGGCAGCCACCATCGTGTTGGCAGGCATGGAGTCCCCGCCCAATCTGGGTCCAGATTACAACCAGGCCTTTCGCAGGATGTTCCCTGAGCTGGCCTATAGCAACGGCATTCCGCTTATTCCCTTTATTTTAGAAGGGGTGGCCGGTAACCCTGAACTCAACCTGAGTGATGGTATACACCCCACTCCCTATGGCCACCGGCTGGTGGCCAACCACGTGTGGACCTACCTGCGCCCCCTACTATCCAAGGACTAGCGGAACAAGCGTTGGTCCAGGCTGTATTTGCCAGGTCCGGTGAAGTACAAGCCCAGAAATACTGCGCCTAGTTCGGCAGCGTGTGACCAACCCCCAAAGCCATCGCCTGCCATTACGTGCCTTAGGGTGGCTATCGCCATCGTGATCACCAACAACAGAATAGCGGGGCGGGTGGCCAAGCCCACAATGACCAGCAGCCCTCCGAAAAACTCAGCAAAGGCGGCCATAAAGCCCCAAAAGGGATACGCGAAAGTGATGCCCAGTATCTCCATGGTGTGGCCTAGCTTTTCCCAGCCAGCAGGGCCGCCTTGTAGCTTGGGTAATCCGTGAACCATCATGGAGGCACCAAGCGCCACCCGAATGATAAATAAGCCTACGTCGGCACGCTTGCCGGACAGTGTGAGCTGTTTTTTCATCCTGCTAGTAAATGAAAAGTAGAGCACTTCTGCTTGCCACTTATACAAAGTTTAGGAGAAAGCACTGAGAGGTGGGCTGGCATGAGTGGCTACCATGTATGACGTGGTACTATCGGGGAAACTGACGATATTTATGTAATTGATCTGGAAAAGGATTCTGCTAGGGCCATCACGTCAGATCAAGGTTATAGCCGTGAGCCCTGTTGGATAACCCTGCCCAAACTATGAAAGTAGATCTGTACATTCCGGAGGTTGTAAGGCAGCTGCAAGCTTTCTATGGTTCCTTGCTTTTGGATTTTGAGCAGCAGTCCAGCACCCGGGCCTATCTTTTTGCTTTGGCCAGGAAACTGGGTGATGGTCTAAGAGAAGGAAAAGTCTGTCTGT
>JBCBHI010000507.1:0-4366 GCA_038525885.1 Bacteroidota bacterium | reverse complement strand
CAACAAGAACTTTCAGCTGATGGCCGATACGCTCAATGAGCAGCAGGCCCAGGCTTACACCAACATGATTGCGGCCGAGGTACCCAAACAGCTAGAGCGTCTGCAGGGGATATTTGAGGAGATGGACCCACTGCTCAAGTTTGAGGGCCTCAATATGGGGCTGCGCGGGGGCTTCAAGGACAAACTGCTGCAAGTGGCCGTTTTCACGGACCACCAGCTGTTCGAGCGGTTTCACCGCTACAAAACCAAGGACAAGCACAGTAAGTCCAAAGCGCTGACGCTTAAGGAACTACGCACCCTGAAGCCCGGGGATTATGTAGTCCATATCGACTACGGGATTGGCCGTTTTGCCGGGCTGGACAAGGTAGAGGTTGGCGGCCGTGAGCAGGAAGCTATCCGGCTGGTATATCGTGACAATGACCTGCTGTACGTCAATGTGCACAGCATTCACAAGATAAGCCGCTACAGCGGGCAGGAGGGCACTCAGCCTAGCATGAGCAAGCTGGGTAGCCAGGAGTGGGACAACAAGAAGAAGCGGGCCAAGAAAAAGGTGATGGACATCGCCGAGGACTTGATCAACTTGTACGCCAAGCGCAAGGCGGCACCGGGCTTCTCCTACCAAGTTGACACCTTTATGCAGGCAGAGCTGGAAACAAGCTTCATTTACGAGGATACGCCCGACCAGGCCAAAGCCACCGCAGACGTGAAAGCGGATATGGAGCTAGGCCACCCCATGGACCGTCTGGTGTGTGGTGACGTGGGTTTTGGCAAAACGGAGGTCGCTATTCGGGCGGCTTTCAAGGCCGTGACCGACGGCAAACAGGTAGCCATATTGGTGCCTACCACCATCTTGGCCATGCAGCACTACCGCACCTTCAAGGAGCGGCTGAGCCAGTTCCCCGTCACGGTGGACTACGTGAACCGCTTTCGTACTACCAAAGAGATCCGGGAGATTGTAAAGGATACCACCGAGGGCAAAATTGATATTCTGGTGGGTACCCACCGGATTGTGGGCAAGGACGTGAAGTTCAAAGAGCTTGGCCTGTTGGTGATTGATGAGGAGCAGAAGTTTGGGGTGAAGACCAAGGAGAAGTTGAAGGAGCTGCGGGTAAATGTAGATGTGCTTACGCTCACGGCTACGCCCATCCCTCGTACCCTGCACTTTAGCCTGATGGGCGCCCGAGACCTGAGTGTAATTGCTACACCACCCCCCAACCGGCAGCCTGTTACCACCGAGATTCACACTTTCAACGATGCCATGCTACGCGACGCGATCAGCTTTGAGCTTAAGCGGGGCGGTCAGGTATTTTTTGTGCACAACCGGGTGGGCGATATCATGCAGATTGCGGGTATTGTGACACGTCTGGTACCGGATGCCCGCGTAACGGTGGCCCATGGTCAGATGGACGGCCCCAGCCTGGAGAGTACCATGGTCAAGTTCATAGAGGGAGAGTACGATGTACTGGTGAGTACCAACATCATCGAAAGTGGGCTGGACATCCCTAACGCGAACACCATTATCATCAACCAGGCGCATATGTTCGGGCTTAGTGATCTGCACCAGATGCGCGGGCGCGTAGGCCGTAGCAATAAGAAAGCGTTCTGCTTCTTGCTCACCCCCCCTACCATCGGTCTCACCTCAGACGCTCGCAAGCGCCTCAGCACACTAGAGGAATTCTCGGACCTGGGCGATGGCTTCAAGGTAGCCATGCGCGACCTGGACATCCGCGGAGCGGGAAACCTGCTGGGAGCGGAGCAAACGGGCTTTATCTCCGACCTCGGTTTTGATATGTATCACAAGATTTTGGATGATGCAGTCAAGGAGCTGAAGGAAACCAAGTTTGCGGAGTTGTTTAAGAATGAGCTGGAAGAGGCGGCCAAAAATGTCCAGATCTCGGAGTGCAGCATTGAGACGGACATGGAGATCATCATCCCAGAGACCTACGTAAAAAACATCACCGAACGCCTCAGTCTGTACAGCCAACTCGATAGTATTAAGAACCAGGAGGAGCTGGATAAATTCACCGAGGGCATTCGTGACCGCTTCGGGCCCATCCCCGAGCCTGTTATGGATCTGATAGAAACGGTGAAGCTACGCTGGCTGGCAGAGCAACTTGGTTTTGAGAAGCTCACGCTGAAAAACGAGCTACTCAAGGGGTATTTCACCAACCCAGAAAACGAGGCCTATTTCCAAAGCGAAGTCTTTGGGAAGGTGCTGGCCTACGTGCAGTCCAACTCCCGCCGTACTAAGATGAAGGACTACAAAAAACGGCTCATCATTGAGGTGAAAAACGTGGCTCAGGTAAAGGATGCCATTCAGGAGCTGCAGGTGATGCTGGGGGTAGAGGAAACCGTAGAGTAAGACGCTGTGGAAAACAGGGTGATTTCCTCCCTAATCCTGCAAATAGGAACCAGAACTTCAGGCAAAAAAGAAGTCCGAGGGGGCCCCGGACTATTACTTTTTTCTATTGAGAAGCGGCGTTTTGTTGAATACGCTGGCCGACTCTACGCTTCTTTGTTTTACACACTCTTCACCGCATAGGTGGTCTTTTCTTTACTGTCATTTATTTGTATTCCCAGCTGATTTAGTCGATCACGGATAAAGTCTGAGAGTTCAAAATCCTTTTTGGCCCGGGCATCCTGTCTCAGGTCCGAAAGGATTTCCATAACCTCTGGCAGTAGCTGAGACTCGGAGCTTGCCTCAGGACGAATGCCCATAACCTCGGTGAGGAAACCCTCATAAGTGGCTTTTAGCCGATCTAGGGCTTGCCCGGAGATGGTAGTGTTACCTTGGCCCAACTTGTGTGCAATAGATAGTAATTCAAACAGGCAAGCAATCGTCTCGGCCGTATTGAAGTCGTCATTCATCTTATCGAAGCAGGATTGGCATTTTTCCATCACCTGTTCTGACAAGGCACTATCGGTCTCGCGGGACCCATCCGCCTGAAGGCCACGAATAAGTTCCAGTCCTTTCAAGAGCTTGTTGCAAGCTACTTCGGCCGACTTCAGTGCCTTGTTGGAAAAGTCAATGGGGCTCCCGTAGTGTGCCTGTAGCATAAGAAAACGCACCGTCATGGGGTGGTAGGCTTGCTCTAGCAAGGGATGCTCTCCGCTAAACATCTGACCCAAGGAAATGAAATTGCCCTTGGACTTGGCCATCTTTTGCCCCTCCAGGGTCATCATATTGTTGTGCATCCAATAGTTGACTGGTGGAGTACCAAATGCAGCATAACTCTGAGCAATCTCCGCCTCATGGTGCGGAAACTTGAGGTCCATTCCGCCACCATGAATGTCAAAAGGAACTCCTAAATATTTGCTGCTCATTGCGGTGCACTCAATGTGCCAACCAGGAAAACCCTTTCCCCAAGGGGAGGACCATTGCATAATATGAGAAGCATCGGCCTTTTTCCACAAGGCAAAATCCGCAGGATGCTTTTTCTCCTTTTGTCCTTCCAAGGAACGGCTACCCGCCATGAGTTCTTCCAGTACCCTACCAGATAATTCACCGTAGTGGTACTTTTCGGCGTAGGCCGTCACGTCCAGATACACGGAACCTGCTGCTTCATAAGCCATCCCTCGGGATATAATCTGTTCAATCACCGCGATCTGCTCCGTAATGTGGCCTGAAGCGGTAGGCTCAATGGAGGGGGGAGACACGTTGAGCATCGCCATCTTATCGCGGTATATATTAGTGTACCGCTGGGCCACCTCCATCGGTTCTAGTTGTTCCAATCGAGCCTTTTTTGCCACTTTGTCCTCACCAGCTCCGCTTACTTCATCTTCCAAGTGCCCCACATCCGTGATATTCCGCACATATCGTACTTTATACCCCAGGTAGCTTAGGTATCGAAATACTACATCAAACGTAATGGCAGAGCGAGCGTGCCCCAGGTGGGGTTCCCCATATACCGTTGGGCCACACACGTACATACCCACCTTACCCTCCACTATAGGAGAGAACACCTCTTTTTCCCCAGTAAGGGTATTCTTTATGTGAATTTTGGCCTTGTTTGATGGCAAATCAGTACTCATGGAAACCTATTCTTGAAAACCTTAAATGTGATAGTCTGGTGAGGAGGGAAAGCGCCTCTAAAGGGCCTTAGTTCATGTCCGTAAATCGGGGAACTGGCCAGCCGTCATCGTATCCCTCTACCCAAAAACTAGTGGCTAGCTCTTCTTCGGTACTCAGGCAATCATCCAATTGCTTTCTGATGGACGTCTCGTCCATATCCTGACCAATGAAAACAATCTCATTTTTTCGGTCACCAAAAGTGACGTCCCAGCCTTCTTCAATTTCGTCTTGATTTTCTAAGTAGGGTAGGTAGTTGATCCGCTGTTTATAGGACATACTGCTCCACCACACCCC
>JBCBHI010000506.1:0-4367 GCA_038525885.1 Bacteroidota bacterium | reverse complement strand
ATTTAGCCATCGTATGTTTGGGCGGCCTGCTGCTTGCCTGCGGCAAGGGCCCCCAAGACTCCACTGATCATTCTCAAGACCCTATTGCCACCGCCATACAGGCCCTGGCAAAAGCCCTGCTGGCCGACCCCAAAATTCAATCCCTCTCCGTAGGAGTTTGGGTCAACCAAACGGCCTATACCCAGCATTTCGGAGAACTGGATCCCGGTAAGGTCAACCCACCTCATGATGCCACGCTGTACGAAATTGCCTCCGTCAGCAAGTCCTTCACCGGTACCCTGGTTGCCCAGGCAGTGCTAGATCAAAAGCTGGACCTGGAAGCCGACATTCGGCAATATCTGGCAGGTGACTACCCCAATCTGGAGTACCAAGGGAGCTCCATTCGCGTCAGGCATTTAGTGACCCACACCGCCGGGCTACCCCGCTTTTTCCCGGACCGCATCAACGCTTTGTTTGACCACATCGACGAAAATCTCCCCTTTCGCATCTACGAGATCGAAAAGGAATACACCCAAGATCAGTTTCTTGCTGAGTTGGCCACCATCACCATCCAGATAGAACCTGGCACCCAGTATCGCTACTCCAATGCTGACGTAGAGCTGGTGGCGCACCTCTTGGAGAACGTATACCAGCAGCCCTTCGAAGACATTTTGCGCACCTACATCACCGCAAAAGCCGGCATGCCCGACACCCAAGTGCACCTTTCCGCAGAGCAAAACAGCCGGCTTGCCAATGGCTACGGGGAGGCCATTAACCCCGTGCCTCATTTTGCCAATACCCTTTGGGGCGCAGGTGGCGGTATCAAATCTACCACAGCAGATCTGATCAAATACATGCAGTTCCAATTGGACGACAGTATCCCTGCCGTACGGGAGTCCCAACGCCTGCTCTACACCGAAGAGGGGCTGCAATCCGCTTACCTGTGGCCCGTGTTGGATAGCCCGGAAGACGGAGTCCACTACGCCATCCACGGGGGAGCCTTCGGAACCCAAAACTACCTGCTCATTCTGCCCAAGTATCAGCTCGGCATTTCCATCATTACCAACCAAAGTGGCCCTACTACCCAGGGCAAATTGCTTGACACCCTAAACGCCCTATTGGAGGATATAAAACCCCATTTGTAAGCCTCAAGAGAGCTTTCCTAAAAGGTGTTTTGTGAAATGAATGGCTGCATGCAGAGCCGCGCCGTGGCAGGTCCTAAGCCGTTCGGGAGCTAAGTTTAGGTTCATTCCCAGCGCTGCGCGCTCATTGGGCAGAATTCTTCCGTCACAATTTCCCACCTGGGGAATAATGAAAGCCCACCTTGTCCCCATATTGTATCAGTTCCCCAACCCCACCACCAGAAAGCTGGTCTGTAGGTTATGGTGAACCTTTTCCCGGGATGCTCGGATCATGCAAGATTCCTGGCACCTTCACAAACCTTATAGGTTTCCAAAACCTATAAGGTTTAGTGAGGCCTCGCCGTTGTTGAGGTCCGACTTTCGGTGTTTAAGCGCAGGCTACGCGCCCCGGCGCCACCAACAACCAATGCGGCCAAACATGAACGCAGATTTGCCCCCAATTTTTCGACATGATCCAGTTACCACCACTCGCCGTTGTTGAGGTCCGACTTTCGGTGTTTAAGTGCAGCGCCACCAACAACCTACGCGGCTAGACTTGAACGCAGATTAGCCCCCAATTTTTCAGCTTTATTTAGATACACTCAGTTCCGAATCCTCCATTTTTTGCAGCAACAAACCATGCATCAACCAATCATCCGCTGGGCTAGCTTGGCCCTTCTTTGCACGTTCTCCCCGCTTGCTCTCTACAGCCAGCCCACCATATCAGCAGAGGAAGCACAAGCCGATTTCGAGGTTTTTAAAGACATCCTGCAAACCGCTCACCCCAGCCTCTACAGCTACACCCCGCCCCATACCTTGGATAGCCTTTATCAGGCCTTTGAGCAGGACTATTTTCAGGATTCTTTACCCGTGAGGGAGTTCTTCTCTCACCTCAGCCACTTGGCCGATTTCGTTCGTGACGGACACCTCACCATCCACCATCCCGAAATGGACCCGGTGCCGCCACTATTTCCAGTATTTGTCAAGATTATTGGGGGGCGTTTTTTCACCGACTCGGATGAGTTGGGCATCCCCCTAGGCTCCGAAATCCTATTCATTTCTGGGGTATCCAGCAAGTTAATACTACAGGACCTATTGAAGTATGCCAGCACCGATGGCTATGCCTACACCAAAAAATACCGCCAAATAGAAAGAGAGTTCGGCATCATGCACCTGTATGCTTACGGATCTAGTTCCGAATACCAGGTCGAATACCTGACTCCTGAGGGCTTACGGAAAACAACCGGGGTGCAGCCCCAGTCCATGGAAGCCATAGGCCAGCGGTTCTTGCATCGCAGCTCACATTTTGCCGCCTACCACCAGAACCCAAACACCGCCGAGCACTTTATCAGCCGCGTGGTTCAGCCCAAACCCTTCGTATACTATGTCGATTCTCTGGAGGCTGCCGTCCTTACCGTCAACTCCTTTGGCGTAGATCCACGCGAATTCAAATCCACTTTGGTAGACCTCTTCAAGGAGCTTAAGAAGGAGCGGGTCCGCCATTTGGTAGTGGACATCCGGCGCAATCCTGGCGGCTACCGAGCGAACGCCATTACCCTGTATTCCTTCCTCACCCAGGAACCTTTTACCCAAAGAACTCGGGAGAGCGCCATTACCGATGCCTTGCCGCAGCCAGCCCATGTGTTCCATACCATGTCCGACTATGCTGACTTCTTTGCCATGTACTTTGGTGCTGCTCAAAAGGAAGATGGCCGATGGATATTGGAGAAGGACCGTGCCGAAGCAGAAATGATACCCGCCAAAAAGCCCTTCAAGGGTCAAGTGTACGTCCTAATAGGAGGGACCACCTTCTCAGCCGCCACCGCTTTTGCCCTCAATGCCAAGAATGACCCCCGGATTACCCTAATAGGAGAGGAGACCGGTGGGGGTTACTACTTCCACACCGGGCAGTATCCTGTGATGTACCAGCTGCCTCATTCAGGCGTCCTTATGCGGATGTCTTTGGTCCGTATAGAGAAGTTCGTACGCGATACCTCCGTGCCTCAGGGTAGTGGGGTTTTGCCAGATGAAGTAGTACGGCTCTCCGTAGATGACCTTCGGCTTGGCCGTGACGCAGTACTGCATCGTGCCCTACTACGGATCAGTGAGCAATAGCCGTTGGGCAGTTTTGTGATTAATCAACGAAGGTTTTAGTTGGTTTTTGATAGGAGTGCATATATTTGGGATGAGACACATAGACCCAACAACCCAAACGTACCTCCACACACATCATGAAAACCTTGAAACCCATCCTCTTCCTTTTGGCTCTGGCCCTGGGCCATACCAGCTGGGCACAAGTAGTAAGCGTAAGTAACACCCAGCCCCTGCGCGGAGAAAAGGTGCAAATCACCTACGACCCCGTGCCGGAAGCTGCCTTTTCTCTCACCGACCCGGTGTTTGTGTACTACCGAGTGATGGAAGAGTCCGGCCAAGACTACAAAGACGTTCTGCGTCTGCAAAGAGCCGAAGGTAAACTGGTGGGTGAGTTAACCATGCCCGACCAGGCATCGGTTATTCGGCTGTCCTTCGTAAGCAATGGCGATTGGGACCGGGAGCAAAGCCAACTACTCCAGATAGTAGATGCGGACGGCAACTTTTACCGCAATGGCTACGGCGAGTCGGTCTATAGCGATAACGAAGCCTACCAAAAAGAACTCGATGCCTATCCTGACAACTACGCCATTTACCGCGCACGTTGGCAAATACTGGCGGCTTCACAGCCAGAAGAAGGCCCCGAAACCATCCGTAAAGAATGGAGAAAGATTGAACGGAAAGGCACCCGCAATGCAGAATACTATCACGCCAAAGTAAGTGCTCATGCTAGTTTAGGAGAATTTGAGACCGCTATTGAAGGGCTGGGTGAAATGATGGATCAGTTTCCAGCCTCACCCTGGATCGGGGACGCCTTCAGCTTCCTTCGCTACCAGCTATTTTCAAAACAAGCCGGCCCACAGCCTGAGCTTGATGAGCGAGTAAAGGAATTCACCAGGATGCACCCAGGTAGCGAAATGGCCAAAGACCAAATAGGGTCTTTCGTACTAGGGGCGGAAATAGAGGATACGGAGCTGGTAGCAAGCATTGCCCAAGCCTGGATAGAAAAAGACCCCACCTTGCCCATGATGCATTTGGCCGCTGCCCGTGTAGCCGAGAGCCGGGAAGAGAAGTTGGCCCACCTCAATCAAGCCAGCAACCTTTTCCTCAACCGGGAAATTGCCATGCGCGAGGGGCTCACCTGGAACTACCTCGTGTATTACATGCTACCCGTAG
>JBCBHI010000505.1:0-4376 GCA_038525885.1 Bacteroidota bacterium | reverse complement strand
CAGATTCCAAGCTTCCAATTTACCTTCGGCGCTTACCTGAAGGCTGTTTTGGACCGGGTTGGGATCTGGTGGATGTGCAAGGAAAGTCCTGGCCTATTCCTAGTCTGGATTCTGGCCAATTGGATTTGCAAGGAGTGCCTACAGGTTTGTATTACTTGCAGGTGACCATTGACGGTAAATCATCCTCGCAACTTATACTGAAGGAGTAGGTACCTCCTTCTGGGCCCAACCAAGAAATCTGGACGATACTACTGTTGGGTGTTAAAAATGGGAACACAGAGAGACCAAAGAAGGCGCAGAGTCCACAAAGATTTTAATAAAATACTTTGAGCGCTTTGTTCATACTCCTTTTTCTCTGTGTTAAAAATGGGAATGGAGGTGAATCAATCTAATCTGGATTGGCCAAAGGCACTTACCCTCAGAAATCGGGCTGCTGCACTAGTTCATTTAGAATGAATTGAATCAGAAAGTAAAAAGGCGACTGTGTTTCCACAAGTCGCCTTCACTAGCTAGTATAGTTGGTTACCGTGATGAGGGGTACTACGCTTTCCATACTCAGTTCAACTCACGATATTTTTGGGATCAACCTTTTTTCCATAAAAATCGCTTCGGAATTGCCCCTCAATCACCCATTTTAGTTTATGCCATTAATCCAATAATCCTTTGCTGATGCTAAGGTAGCAAATAGCGGTTCTGGGCTGAATGTCTTTCGATGAACACCCACTAATAGGTTACCAACCCATAAGTTGTCTGATGGTGAAGACTTGGCTCAATGGGGAAACTACGTAGATAGTCATCCGTGTTATTGAGGATTTTTTGAAAGGTCGTACGTAAGCAAAATGCTATCACCTTTCTATCCAAAGCATGTTTTTTCGGTATACCGTAATACATTTGGCAATTCCGATACTAAACCATTGAACATCATACAGAATTTATGATTGAAGAATTGAAGCCCAGAATGGAACTGGACAAGGAGGATAGGATCAACCGGCATGTATTCCGGTTCCAAGATTTGCTAAGCATGTTGCGGGAACGTGACTTGCCAGAGCCCTTGGTCGCTTTCATCAATGAACGAATTCAACTGCTTAATGCGGTAGATGAATCCCATAAGATACTGGGAGTGAAGGTGCGGAAGGCTCAATCTCAAATTTTGTCCCGTGTGGAAAAGGTCGCCAAAATTGTTCCCAAGAACTATTACCGAAATATGTGGTTGGCGCTGGGCATGTCTACCTTTGGCATTCCTTTGGGTGTGGCTTTTGGGGTTTCGCTAGACAACATGGCCTTTTTGGGAATTGGGTTACCCTTTGGTATTGCCATTGGTATAGGAGTAGGTACCAATTTGGATAAAAAAGCTGCTAATGAAGGCCGACAACTGGATTTTGAAGTAGGTACTTAAAGTAGCCTTTTAGTTTCTACTAGATAGCGGGTTTGGAAATGAGATTTGAGAGCACCTATGCCCAGGGTAAAGGTGCTCTTTTCGTAGATGCTCCTGCTAAAGGGGATAGGGTCATCCGCCAGAGATGGCCTGAAAGAAGAAGACCCGCTGACCCGAAAGTAGGGCTTGCTGAGTAGAGGACCCACGCATTAGTGGCTCGTCGTCCAGATAGACGCTAATGTGCTCCCGAAAGCACCCGGTTTCATCCACCAGATAATCCGACAAGCCTGGGTAAGCCGTGTTGATTTGAGTCAACACCTCTGCCAGGCTCTTGGCCTCTATTTCCTGGGAAACTAGGGTAGGGAAGAAGTTTTTCAGTACGTTGGTAAATTCTACAGAAACCATTTCTATCCTCCGTTAAGACACCATCTCATTGCGCACCTGATCGAGCTCTTCGGGCGTGTTCACATTGCGTACGATGCGTTCGTTTATTGGGTCCAGCAGGGTGGTATTTTCCGTAATCATCAGCGCCTTGCGGGGGCTGTTGATACCGTGCGCCAGCAGGGTAAGCAAATACTTGTAAGCTTTAGGTTCCCAAATACTTAGCAAAGGCTCAGGCAGGCCATTTTCCGGGTTGCGGTAGGCCGTACCCATGGCCATGGGGTTTCTGCCTTGTATGAGGTTTTTCACCCCTTCCTCAGTCACATAGGGCATATCCACGGCTACTACCAACCAAGCACGGTTGGGGTCGCGCTGCAAAGCAGAAAGAATGGCTCCATAGGGGCCAGCACCTAAGAAGGTATCCGGCAGTACCTGAAAACGCGTAGACAGGTCCTCGACCTGTTCTGGTCGGCAACTCAAATACACCACGTCTACCATGGGTTGCAACATCTGGTACAAGTGTTCCCTCTGCGGGCGGCCTTGGTAGTCAATCACCGTTTTGTCGTTGCCCATGCGTTGGCTTTTACCTCCAGCCAGCACAATGGCCGAAAGGGGTTGGCGAGCAGCTTCCAACGTGCGGTCTATCAGAGATACTAGCGGAGTAGGATCATTGAGCTGCATGGTGGGGATCTCCTGCCAGTGAGGAAAAGCCTCTTGCAAAAAGTCATGGGGTTCGGTCATGCCCTCCGCATAGGCCCACATGGCTACCTCGGTGAGCTGGGGTAGCCGTTTTTTTACCGAGTCATACTTTTTGGCGTCTATAACCACCACTTGCCGGGCTGCCTGATAGTGATTCCCGTTTACCAGCACCACATCGGCTTCATTGAATTGCTGCCAGAAGTCTGCCTTGCCTGGAGGCTGGTGGGCTTCCCATTGGTGCCAGCCTTTTTTGTTAGTATACGTAGTGGTAGCGCTGGGTTTAGCATCCGCGTTGGGGGTCCCGTGGTCGGCGTCCAAATATCCAAACCGGTATTTGTGTTGTAATGCCTCCGTTACGGTCCGAGCCAGCGACTTAATGTGGCTGCAAAGAGTGCCCACAATGGCCCATTCCTGTCGACCATACCAGCCATGTTGTGGTTTGGTAAGCTTGCCGTGTTTTTGGTAGGGTTGTGCGCTCATAAACTTACAAGTTCGTAGGCTGGGATTTGTTTACTAAATGGTCTGGGATTGGGCCCATAGCGCTAATTTCTGACCACATATGTAGTACATTGTGCAACCTACGGTTATAGGCCAAAACTAAGGAACCGATGAAAAAAATTCTGCAACACTCATTTTCTTATTCCGGGATTGTCATGAGCTTCCTGGTACTTTCGTTAACCAGCTGTGTGACTACCGCCACCTTGCAGACCGCTCGTACTACGCCCAAGGGGAAACTAGGAGGTGGTTTAGGGGGTAGTGTGGTGGTCACTAGTGAGACTACCGAGCCCATTGGCGGTGGAGATCCACAGGTTCCTACCATTACGTTGCCTCTCATTTACTTCAATACCCCTGTGATGGTCCGGTATGGTATCTCCAACCGTTTGGATATTGGCGTTCGCTTTGGCGGGGTGTCACTACCTACGTTGGATGCCAAATACATGCTTTTGGGGGATCATAGTTCCAAAACGGCACTTTCAGTAGGAGCCTCCGTAGGCTACGCCAACTTCACTGATGATACCGATAACAACAGCCGCATTTCGGAGTTTAGCGTGCCTGTATATGCAAGTTTGTACCCAGTAGACTGGTTGGCGCTCTACCTCACGCCACGCTACATAGGCCGGTTTGATGCTACGCTCACCAATGGCGGCAGTGGCCGCGGGCAGGTATATCAGGGTTGGCTGGGCGGCACTGCAGGCGTTCGGTTAGGCAAACGCTTTGGGGTAGTGGCAGAGGTTTCCTCCTTTCCGGTGTACAACCAAAACGCCTACCGCCTCTTTGAGTTCTCAGCAGGTATCAACTGGAATATTCGCTGATTTGAGAACAAAACCCCGTGCTGATATATTGTCTTTTTGCGTATTCATCTGAAGTGACAGAATAAGTGCATCTTTAAAGCATGGGCACACTACTACTTTATATAGGAATCATTGCAGTAGCCACCGTGGTGGTTTGGAAAGGCAGCGATTTGTTGGAGGGTGCAGCCGAGCAACTTTCTGCTTACTATGGTTTGCCCTCGGTGGTGCACGGCACCATTGTAGTAGCAGTGGGCTCCAGTTTTCCTGAGTTGAGTAGTACCGTACTGGCTACTTTGCTGCACGGGGAGTTTGAGCTAGGACTCAGTACGGTGGTAGGGTCCGCCATTTTCAATATCCTGGTCATACCCGGGCTCTCGGGCCTGGCTGCTAAGAAAACCCTCAAAACGGACCGTGATCTGGTGTATAAGGACGCCCAGTTCTACATCACCTCCGTGGCCATGCTCATCATCACCTTTTGCTTTGCGGTGTTGTACAACCCCAAGGAGGGAGGCGAGCTGGAGGGGTACATTTCTCCGCTGTTGGCATTGGCTCCCTTGGGTCTATACGGCCTCTATATTTTCATTCAGGCGCAGGATGTGAAAGATGCTAAGCAGCCTCGTGATAAAAGC
>JBCBHI010000504.1:0-4379 GCA_038525885.1 Bacteroidota bacterium | reverse complement strand
GAGCACCCCGCACACAGCCGCAGGAGCTCCCATTCTCATAATACGTCCAGGTTTGCTTGGCCAGACCAAACAAAGTAGCCGATACCTGTTTCTTCTCCTGGTCCACCTCGTACTTCACCAAGCGTACAAAATTCAGGTCGAGGATGTTATCGAGATTCTCTTGTGAAAAATCAGACAAAAAAGTGGCAGAACACACGTACTTGGCCGTATAGCCCGTGGCTACCATCACGTTGGGTTTGCCAAAGGTGGTCCATACAATTACAATGGCAACGACAATCACGCCGACGATGAGGAGTCCTCTCTTTTTCATAGGATAGATATAGGGTTTTGGCTTGGCTTCAATTTACTACGAAAGGCTCAATCTTGTCCTACAAGAACCCGAATGAGGCCACCGCGTACGCCAGCAATTCAAAATCGCCACAGGTTACAGATTTTTCTAAAGAGTTGCGCTAGTATAACTACCTTATTCTGGCCCTGCAGTTTTCTTTGGGTCACCGCACTAGCGCTGGCGCAGAATCTAATTCCAATCAACTCCCGTCCCCCTTACTCCCACAGGCCTCTCGCCCGTACCCCTATCCTTGCTTAAAGGAGTGCCAACCTCCCTTTCCCCCACAGCATAGAGGCCTTCGGCATGAAATACGAGGCACTAGAAGGCTACCACGAGACTGACGTAACGCTCTGATGGTACAGGTAGATATGTCCACACACCCATTTTTCCAGTTAGTGATTAACTCTTGAAAATAGTAGCCACCTCAGGCTACGTGCAGGGCCAACCACAGTACAACCCTACCCCTATTGATAGCCTACTTATAGAAGAACCTCCCACCGGTGCGGTACTAAAACCGCCTACTCTTATCGAGCTGCTGTCCTAAGGTTTTCGGCACCCCCTTTTGAACCTTTCATTCTAGCAAAACTGTGGTTTATATGGGGCCTCCACCCCTACCTAGCTTCGCCAAGAATGTATTCTTAACGAGGACATGCGACCCTAAGTCCGGTCCTCAAAAAACACAAACAAATATGTCAGCATTCAACGTTGAAAATCAGTGGGGCGGTTCGTCAGCCCCCTGGCGCAAGGGAGGCCTTTGGATCCTCGGGTCCCGAAAAGACCAGTATGTAGAGGCCATGGATATTGCCTCTTCTGACGGTGGTAAAACCTTCACCGGCACCATGACTTACCAGAACGAGGGTCCCATTGGGTTCAAAGCCACCTTGGACTCTGAAAACATCTACCACGTAGAAAACCAATGGGGTGGTTCGTCGGCTCCCTGGCACGACGGCGGACACTTCATCATCGGTGGGCGTCAGGGCCAGCAAGCCGTAGCCTTGAAATTTACCGCTTCTGATCAAGGCAAATCGCTTTCGGGCACCATGACCTACGCCGGAGAAGGCCCCATTGGGTTTAGAGCCCAGGAGACCAGTGGGTTTGAGGCACATCATGTAGACGATGCGTTTGACCACTTTGCCCAATGGTTCCCGGATGAGCAACAGGAGCTAGACAAAAATCAAAAAGCCATCACCCAGGAGGTGATTACCACCTCCTCAAAGGATACCCAACAAAACATTACCCTAGGTACCATTGACGGAGTCACCATTACTATTACTCCTTGCGAAGAAGCCATCGCTGTAGTATTGGTAGATGCCGTATTCTTTATCCTGGGCATGGTGGGGTTGCATGTGTCTAACCAAGAACGAATGACCCGGGCTATCATCCGGGAGCTAGGCCCGGAAACCTTGCGTGGCTTTGAGCGAGCCATTCATAATTTCAATACGGCCGAGGGAGCCTATCAAAAAGCCAAGGCCCTCTTTGCCATTTTGGGTGGCATCTGGAAAGCCGGAGGCTTCAAGGCCGTATTCAAAGAGTTGAAAGACGAAATGTCTTGGTGGGAGTGGGTGAAAACTGGCATCCTGGCCGTGGCACAAATTGTAGCTTGGTTTGCTACCGACGGCATCGCCTTCATTGCCGAGGCTGCCCTCACCATTATGAGCGCCGAGCAGCTCATAGAAGACTCGGTAAAGGCAGTAAAAACCTGTTCGTAAACCAACTAACGGACAGTCCTTATTCCATGGTTGGCGCGAGGGTCTCCCTCGTGCCTTACCACCCTCCAGAGCGTCTCGCTCCAACCCATAGAAAGTAGCATTTCCCTACTGGTCCGGCACTTTTAGTCCACCGAAACCTCTATTCAGTTCCATAGTTCCAACCAACTCAGTCTCACAGACTTCTCACCCCCTACCCATATTTCCTTACTTTAGGGAGTGCCAACTTCCTTTTCCCCCGCACCATGAGCGCGCAGCGCCGCCTAGCCCAACACTACAACCGCGACGCCCTCGCTTTTGGCGACTCGGTAGAAGCCGTCAATTGGTCTAGCCGGGAAAACCAAGCCCTACGGTTTGCCCAGTTCCTCCCGTTTCTCCCCTCCCAAGAGCCCTTTTCCCTCAACGATGTCGGCTGCGGCCTGGCAGATTTCCTACCCTTTCTGCAGCAGGCCCGCCACCAAGCCTTCCGTTACACGGGCTACGACCTCTCGCCGGCCATGATCGACCTGGCCCGCCAGAAGTATGGCGCCACTGCGGGCGTTACATTCCAAACCCTCACCTTCCTAGCCGACCTCGGCACTGCCGACTACTCCATCGCCAGCGGCACCTTCAACCGACGCCAGCGACTCCCCGGCAAACGCAGTTACCTGCGCTTGATGTACACCACGCTGGAAGCCATGGCACGAACCAGCCGGGTAGGCTTCGGCTTCAATTTCTTATCCGATAAGCAGAAGCCCCACCGCTATAACGGCCTCCTGTACCTGAACCCGGAACAAGTCATCCGCCACGGCAAAAAGGCCTTTGGCATGAAATACGAGGTACTCAACAGCTACCACACCACCGACATCACCCTTTGGTGGTATCGATAGTAAATTCGGTTTCTGTCTCTGTTGTCTGTCGTCTCATATCTCAAGGATTGAGGAAATTCCAATTTCGAACTTCCAACCTCGAACCTCCAACTTCGAATCTCGCAACTTCGAACCTCCAACCTCGATTTTAGAAGTAGAAAAGAAACTCCAAATCGTGTCTTCCTCTCCGTACAAAGCATTATATTGGTCATGGCTGCCCTTCACCTACCTATGAAACTGCCCCAGAGCACCCATAATCAAAGCGATCGCCATATAGGCCAAGAGGGCCAACCCACTCAGAGTAGCACCACTTTATCTTTTCAGGCCCCAGAATCCTTGACGGATCGGCCCGCGGCCAACTCCGGACTAAGCAGGCAGATTATAGCCTTTCCTGCCCCTGCCAGGCACTTCCAAGTACCTAAACAACCGCTGCAAGCGAAAGCTACCTTAGGCACACCCCCTTGGGCAGGACTACCCATCAATGACGACCCCGTTTTAGAAAGAGAGGCCGACATCATGGGGGCCAAGGCTGCCCATGCCGGAGCCATCGCCTTGGCTCAAGCACGTAGCACGGGCGGGGCGACTTCTAACCCTCTTAGCTACCCTAGTCGCCGTACCGTCACAGCTTCCAGAATCAAACCTGCCTTGCAACCCAAAGCAGGGCCTTCTCAGCCGGGGCGGCATGCAATCGCGGGTAGAACTGGCAGTATAGGAGGGCTTCCGGCAAAACTGCAAACCGGGATAGAAAGCCTGAGCGGACTACCCATGGATGATGTACGGGTACACTACAACTCGCCCAAACCCGCTCAATTACAAGCGCATGCCTACGCCCAGGGGACCGATATCCACCTGGCCAAGGGGCAAGAAAAACACCTGCCCCACGAGGCCTGGCACGTGGTACAACAAAAACAGGGAAGAGTAAAGCCCACGGTACAGCGGAAAACAGCGCTGCCACTTCGTGTACCCTGGCGGAGCGCTTCCTACAACCCCTTGGGGTTTTCTCAGGTACCCTACCGCACCCAGGTAGGGGCACCCATCCAACGCAAAATGTGGATGCTGGAACAGGATGATCCAGAAAGGGAGTTTCCTGTACTCTTGATGCGTAGTGGCGTCGAAGGTTTTCTAAGGGAGTTTAAAATTAACTTTTCCCCCTACGATATGATAGCGGCAAATCGACTCCTAGAAGACGACGAGGACCGCTATTACGCAGAAAATCTGTTGGGTGCCCAGAAGATGATACGGGACATTCGTGCCATAGCTGGCAGACCTATTGCCACGGTTTCCTTCAACTACCGTTACCACAGCAACCAAGGGACAGGCGCTTTGAAATACGACCCCGTAAATGTAGCGGGATCCCCGGCTATGAATCTGGATATGGTAGAAGACCTGCGCCAGGAGCGCGGGGGGGGGGGCGATCCAGAAATTCGGTTTGAAACTGCCATTGCCCACTGTAAGTGGCCTACGGCAGCTCGATTAGTTAGAAACTCAGGACATCCT
>JBCBHI010000503.1:0-4381 GCA_038525885.1 Bacteroidota bacterium | reverse complement strand
ATAGTAAGATTAAACACCGATCTCGCTAACCTTTATTACCTCCAATACCTAGACGATCAGGCCATCCCACTTTTTCAAAGAGCACTTACTATGGCCAAGCAGTTAGGGGATACATCCTTGCTAATAACTGCAGAGCTGAACATGGCCGTGGTAGAGGAAAACCGTAAGGATTTCGAGGCAGCCTTAGTGCACCGCAAGGAGTATGAACGCCTGCTAAAAGCCGAGTGGGACCGGGACCGCATTTGGGAGCTGGCCGAGCAGCAAAAGCAATTTGCTATCGATACCAAGCAACAGGAGGTAGATTTGTATGTGGCCCGTGAGCAACAACAGCAGGCAGAACTGGCTCAGCAGCGTACCCAGCGCAAAGGCCTTTTGGCGGTGGCGGCTTTGCTCCTTACACTGGTGGCAGTGATAGCCTACTACTACCGCCGGATGCAGGCCAACAACCGCATAATTTCGGCGCAAAAGGAGCAACTTAACGAACTGAACCTAGCCAAGAACCAGCTGTTCGCTATGGTAGCGCACGACCTGAAGTCGCCCGTGTTGGCTTTGCAAAGAGCCCAGCGAAAGCTAAGCCGGGCCCTGGGTCAGCAGGACCAGGCACAGGTACAATCCTTGGCCGTAGAGAATGAGCACATCACCACCAACACCTTCCGGCTGCTGAACAATGTGCTACACTGGGCCATGGAGCAAACGGAGCAGCTCAGTTTTGTGGCGGCCCCTATGCCGGTGCAACAGCTTATGGCGCAGGTGGCCTATGACTATCAAGGGCTGGTGCAGACGAAGGGACTTGCCTTGGAGCAGGACTTTGGGGTGGAGGCACAGGTGGAGGTGGATGCTAATCTAATGAAGATTGTGCTGCGCAACTTGCTGGACAATGCCCTCAAGTTTACTCCGCCCGGCGGCAACCTTACGCTGCAAGCTGTAGAAGATGGGGATTTGGTCACTCTGTCGGTGACGGATACAGGTGTAGGGATGACGACTGAGCAGCAGGCCCGCCTCTTTAGTATTACTCAGCATGAAATCAGGCAGGATACGGAAGGCCGCAAAGGCACAGGGCTGGGGATGCTGCTATGCCAACGTTTGGTGCATCGGCATGGAGGCACCCTGGCGGTGCAGAGCCGGGAGGGCCACGGCACCCGAATTTCTATACAATTGCCTATCTTTCAGGGCGTAGACGCCCTATGAATACTATCCATATTCTGATTGTAGAAGATAACCTGGAGGAGGCTGCGGAGCTTCAGGAATATTTGGAGGCGCAGGAGTACACGGTGACGGCCGTGGCGACCAACCTGAAGGATGCCCTGGGGTATTTCTATGCTCAACAGCCAGACTTGGTTATCGTGGATATTTATCTGGATGGCAGCCCGGATGGGATTACTTTCGCCCAGCGGCTCAACGAAAATGAGGCTACTCGGAGACCGTTTATTTTCCTGACGCAGCATGCCAGCCTGGAAGTTTTCGAGCAAGCCAAGCTGACCTCCCCGTACAGTTATTTGCTCAAGCCCTTCAATCCGCTGGAGTTGCAATACGCCATTGAGTTGGCGGTAGAAAAGTTTGCTGGCGAAACGGGCCAGTTTGCCTTAGGGGATGGTGGGGCGGCGAGTCTGGAAAAGAGCTTGTTTCTGAAGCGCCGCAACTCGCTGGTAAAGGTTCCCTTTGGGGAGGTAGACTATGTGGAGGTGGAGGGCAAATACAGCAACTTGATTACTCAACAGGGGGACTTCCTGATTCAGTGGCCACTGAAGAAGCTCATCGAGAAGTTTACGCCTCATCAGTTCATAAGGGTGCACCGCAACTACTTGGTGAATCTGCGGGCCATCCAGCAGGTGCACCTTGCTGACCAGCACGTGATCCTTTCTGGGGATCGGTCTATTCCTTATAGCCAGAATTTCAAGAAGAACTTGATGGAGAAGTTTGATGTGCTGAAGTAAGGGGGGACTTTGGGGAGGGGTGCTTGTTTCCCGGAGAGGCAGCTGTCAGTTTTTGAGTAAGATGTCTGTAGCTACCTAGGTCCTTCCGCGCCGCGCAGGCCTAACGTCAGGGTGACAGGAGTGTTGTGGCCTTAGATAAACAGGGTCATGCTGAGCGATAGCGAAGTACCTCGGTTGAGAGGGCCCAATAACCTGCCTTTTCAGTAGGGTGTCCTGACACTAATGGATTGCTTCACAAAGCATGGGCTGGCCTTTGGGAGGCTGTATGTATCCCGGTGAAGCTAACTTTCTGTTTTTGAGTGAGGTGTCTGTAGCCACCGAGGCCCTTCCGCGCCGCGCAGGCCTATCGTCAGGGTGACAGGGGTGGTTAAATGGGATTTTGATCTCGTCGGCGTGACGTTCTGCTTTGTGGACTTGGGTCCTAAGTATTGCTGTTCAGGATGACAGGAGTGGAGAGAACTGCGTGGTTGTAGATAAACAGGGTCATGCTGAGCGATAGCGAAGTACCTCGGTTGAGAGGGCTTTCTGACTTGCCTTTTCAAAAGGGTACCCTAACGCTGATGGATAGCTGTACCAAGTATGGGCGTGGCTTTTGGGAGGTTGTATGTATCCCGGTGAGTTAATCGCCTGTTTTTGAGTGAGGTGTCTGTAGGTACCGAGGCCCTTCCTACCGTCAGGGTGACAGGAGTGGTGAAATGAGATAGTGATCTCGCCGAGCTAATTGCCTATGGCTACCAAGGTTCTTCCTAATGTGTCGATGATGTGTTTTTTTACTGGGAAAAATTCAACTGTGCTTCATCATGATTTGTTGAGTGCGCAGCACTTCTTATGAAATTTAGACCTAGCTGACACGGCACAGTCAGGCCTGCCTTACTGCGGCTCTGCGGCTCGCCATTCATTTCACCCAAAACCTTTTTATGACGCTTGACCCCACTTACCAATGCCAGCGCATACTCAGGCCCATTTCGAAATAAAGGAGGGTGTTGATATAGGCGGGGAGGGCCCGAGAATTGTTGGAGGCGGCCTGGAAGGTGAGGTTATCGAACCGAAAGGGTAAGGCGGCGTGGTATTTGGCCCAGGCCCGTACGGAGGTGTCTTTGCTAAGGTATAGCTCTGCCCATAGGTGGGCGAACGCGCCAAGTTGTATCTCCCGCTGGTCAGGGTTTTGGGTATAGGTTTGCCCGGAATTGGGGTCGTTGAGTGACCAGATCCAGTTCCAGGTGATAGCATGGCCAGCCAGTCCTGCGCCCGCCCCCCAGGTAGTCCGGCGGTTCATAAGTCGGCTCTGTTGTACGGGTAGGTAGTCTACACCCAGCTGGATATTGCCCCGGCGTCCTCTCACACTGATCGTTTCCGATTGGTCATCGGTGGTGGCGGAAATCTCTCGCATGAAGGATAGGCTGCCTCCGAGCCCTGCCTGCCAATGGGGAGCCACGGTAATTTCGGAATCGAAACCCACGGTGCCGCGGTTCTGGATATCGTCCAATACGCGGAAACCCTCCTGCTGTAGGAAATTGTACATTTGGCGGTTGAGCTGGTCGAACTGCAAGCCTAGGGTTACTCCGCTATTGCCTACGGTTTCGCGGAATACCTGAAACATGAGCGGGGAGAGGCCCGTGCTGACTTCGGATATTCTGAGGGGAAACATATCGTCCGTAGGGCGGTGCAGCATGCCGGCAGAAAGGGGGGTAGTCTCCAATAGCTTTTCGGTGACGCTGGGTGGCCAGTAGTAAGGGAAAAGCGTGTATTTTTTCAGCCTGGCCATTTGCTCCTGGTAACGTTCTACGTCGGATTGGATAGGGAAATTTCTGTAGATGGGAACAATGTAGCGGACGAGCCCCCACTGAAAGCCGGTGGGAATGGCGGCGGCCATGCCAAATAACAAACCAAAGGGAGCGATGGCGACGGTGGAGGGGTTGAATAGCATGACTACGGTGCCCAAGGCGCCCATGCCGGTGGCGAACAGGGCACCTTCTTGCATGCCTAAACTGAAGCTCTGGCGCCAGCGTACCCGAACACGTTCCAGGGCCCGTACGTCCATCTCCATATGGTGCGATTCGAAAATCTCGGGCACAAACATGATTTTGGTGGTGTAGAGCACCACGGAGGTATCGGTGAGGTAGAACAACTGCCCGGTGTATCTCTCGCCAGCGGTGTCTATGAGGATGGCCTGGAAGTAGCCTTCGCTCCATTCTTTGTTGAGGTAGCGATAGCCCTGTTGGTTCAGTTCCAAATAGGGGACTTGGTCCGGGGCTAGGTGGATGGGGCCTGCGGGAGGGGCAAACTTGATTTCCTGGGCAAGAACTGCGGTGGGAAAGAGCAAGGCCAATACTAGTCGCTTGATCACTACGCTGGGGATATAGATTTTCAGGATGATGCGGAAGAAAGATACTGGTTTTGTGGGAACAATCAGCGATACAGGCGGGTCTGCTTTTATTGGCATAACT
>JBCBHI010000502.1:0-4383 GCA_038525885.1 Bacteroidota bacterium | reverse complement strand
CATTTCGGATACCGACCGCAAGACGATTATGGATGGACTGGGGCAAGCGGGTAGTGACTATCGTTTTCAGATCTACCAGCAGGGGTTTTCAGGGAATAAATCCTCGGTATCCCTTGCTGCCCTTCAAGCCCTTTGTGATACCGCCAGCCTGCATCTGGACCACTCCATTGCAGCCAATGAGCGCACGGATGGTATGTACCATGCCTACAACCTGATGTCGGTAGTGGGAGAAAGTAAGGTAGCCATCAGCTATCTGGACGAGATGCTGGAAGGTCAGGTGGCAGTTCTCAGCTCAGGATACTTAACCTCGGAGAAGGCGCTGAAGGTCCTGGATGGTTTGAAAGGAAGCGCTCTGTTCCGGGAAGATCAATACAGCTATGTACTCTACCCCAACAAGAACCTGCCGGGATTCCTGGCCAAGAATGTGGTGTCTGAGCAGCAAGTGCAGGCCTCTGGACTACTACAGAAACTGATTGCAGATGGGAATACCCGGATCATTGAGCAGGATGTGAATGGACGCTACCATTTCAACGGTAGTTTCAACAACGCTGACAGCCTGATGCTCGCCATCGACGCTTTGCCCGGCGTGTACGGGGAAGCCATTACTGCGGACCAAGGCCAAGCCTATAAGGTATTTGAAGAAGTATTCAATCACAAAGCCTTTACCGGTCGGTCCGGCACCTTCTACGGCTACGAAGGGCTGGGCTCCATATACTGGCATATGGTATCCAAGCTGCTGCTTGCCACCCAAGAAGTATGTCTGCAAGCCGTAGAAGAGGGAGCCTCCCCTGAAACTGTGGGGAGATTGCTAGAGCACTTCTACGAGATCAACGAAGGTATCGGAGTCAACAAGTCGCCCGAATTGTACGGTGCGTATCCCATAGATCCATATTCCCACACCCCCTACAGCAAGGGAGCTCAGCAGCCGGGTATGACCGGCCAAGTGAAAGAGGACATCCTCAGCCGTAGAGGTGAGTTGGGCTCATTCGTCAAAGCAGGCCAGTTGACCTTCAATCCTTGCTTGCTACGCAAGGACGAGTTTTTGACCGAGGACCAAACCTTTCGGTATACCGATGTAGGGCAAGTGTCCCAAGCCATAGCGCTTTCCGAAGGAATGTTGGCCTTCACTTATGGTCAAGTACCGGTGCTGTACCAACTATCCGATCAGGAGGGCATAGAGGTAGACTATGCGAACGGCGAAACCTCTACTCAAGATAGCCTCACCCTGAGTAAAACGGACAGCGACCGAGTATTTCAGCGGACAGGAGAGATATCGGTGATCCGGGTGCGGATCAAAGCAGAACATCTAAGATAAGTGACTATGAACACCTTAGGACCCCTATTGCTGATTGTACTATTGGTGGGTATCGCGCTCTCCTGCGGAACCCAAACGAAAAAGGAAGAATCGATGCAAAGTTCGTTGTCATTGGCAGCAAAAGATATACTAGGCAACCCCCAATACCAGGCGGTGTCATACGGTGGCTACCGAATGAACACGCGGGATGCGCAGCCCACCGTGGCCGACCTGATGGAAGACATGAAAATCCTGCATGCTGCAGGCATCCGAATATTGCGCACCTACAATGTGCATCTGCCACATGCGAGCAATGTGCTCAAAGCCATCCGCAAGATAAAAGAGGAGGACCCTTCCTTTGAAATGTACGTGATGCTAGGGGCCTGGATTGATTGTTTGAATGCCTGGACGGATCAGGAACCTGACCATACGCAAGAGAGCCCGCGCAATGCGGAGGAGATTGCCAAGGCGATTTCACTTTCTCAGGAATACGCGGACATCGTGAAGGTGATTGCGGTAGGGAACGAAGCCATGGTCCATTGGCAGGCCGGCTATTGGGTACCGCCTACGGTGATCTTAAAGTGGGTAAATCACCTGCAGGATAAAAAGGCGGCTGGTGAATTGTCTAAAGACCTCTGGATCACCTGTTCAGATGATTTCTCCTCCTGGGGTGGGGGAGACCCGGTATACCATACCGAGGGACTGGTACAGCTAATGGCTGCCGTGGACTACGTTTCCATGCATACTTACCCTATGCACAATACGCATTACAACCCCTACTTCTGGGGCAATACCCCTGAGGAAGTAGCTCTTTCTAAAGAGGAGCGCATCTCCCTGGCCATGGACCGCTCGCTAGAGTTTGCACAGGACCAATACGATTCTGTGCGTAGCTACATGGCCAGTCTGGGAATCGATAAGCCCATTCATATTGGCGAAACGGGCTGGGCCACGGTGTGCAATGATTTGTACGGCCCGCAGGGCTCACGTGCTACTGACGAATACAAAGAAGGCCTCTTTCATAAGAGGATGCGCGACTGGACGAACGCTCAGAACATCGCCTGTTTCTACTTCGAAGCCTTTGACGAATCCTGGAAAGATGGAGGCAATCCGCAGGGCTCCGAGAATCACTTTGGTCTGTTTACGGTAGAGGGCCAGGCAAAATTTGCCCTGTGGGATCTGGTGGATCAACACGCCTTTGAAGGACTTACCCGCGCGGGTAACCCCATCACCAAGACGTATGGTGGAGACCCCGCAGCAATGCTAAAGGCGGCCATGTTGCCTCCGGTAAACAACGCTCTGGTCACTGCCCAATAATCCTTTTTCCTATGAACAAACCTAGAAACCTTCTACTCCCCGTACTCACTATGGCCGTGGCCTGTTCTGCTCCTGATTCCACCCTGGACGTGGAGGTATTCGAAACCTCCGCGGCCGGGAATAAGCTTACCCGTGTCAGCACCTTTGAAAGCGGAGGTACGGCCAGTGCGGTGACAATCAGGCCGGAAACGACCTACCAAACGGTGACTGGGTTTGGGGGCTCCTTTACTGAGTCCTCCGCTTACCTGTTGAATCAGCTTAGCAAAGAAAAACGCCAGGAGATTCTCCAAGCCTACTTTGGTATGGAGGGCGCCCGCTACTCGCTTACGCGTACGCACATCAACTCCTGCGATTTCTCCCAGAGCCAATACTCCTATGCTCCGGTGGCAGATGATAGGGAGCTGGTAAACTTCTCGGTAGAGGAGGATATGGACGATATAATCCCCATGATCAAAGAGGCGATGGCCATCTCAGAGGAGGGGTTCAAAATCATCTCTTCGCCCTGGACGGCTCCCCCTTGGATGAAGGACAACCAGGAGTGGGTAGGAGGGAAGCTCCTCCCAGCCTACTATGATACCTGGGCGCTGTTCTTTTCCAAATACTTGAAAGCGTATCAGGACCAGGGTATTGACATTTGGGGACTTACCGTGGAGAATGAACCGCACGGCAATGGAAACAACTGGGAGAGTATGCACTACACTCCGCAGGAAATGACCCAGTTTGTGCAGCACCATATGGGTCCTAAGCTAGAAAATGATGGCTGGGGCCATGTCAAAATACTGGGGTACGACCAGAACCGCGATGGCCTGGCTGAGTGGGTGGACGAGATGTATAAGGACGAAGCCTCCGCTAAGTATTATGCCGGAACGGCCATCCATTGGTACGAGAGCACCTTCAAGGTATTCCCCGAGGCACTACAGTATGCCCATGAAAAGGCGCCGGACAAACACCTGATTGAAACCGAAGGCTGCATAGATGCAGAGGTGCCTGCCTGGCAAGATGATGCCTGGTACTGGGCCAAAGAGGCCACCGACTGGGGTTGGGACTGGGCCCCGGAACATCAGAAGGCCTGGCACCTCAAGTACTCCCCAGTGTACCGCTATGCGCGCGACATCATTGGTTGCCTTAACAACTGGGTAGACGGCTGGGTAGACTGGAACATGGTGCTGGACCGACAAGGGGGACCCAACTGGTTCAAAAACTGGTGCGCCGCGCCCGTAATCGTAGATCCAGAGCAAGATGAGGTGTACTTCACCCCCCTCTACTATACCATGGCGCATTTTAGCAAGTACATCCGCCCTGGGGCTCAGGTCATTGGGGTTGACCATACAGACGATTTCTTGCAGATCACCGCGGCCAAGAACCCGGATGGTTCCATAGCGGTGGTCATACTCAACGAAGATGAGGCATCGAAGCAATTTACCTTAAACCATAGCGGGCACACGCAGAACCTTTCCATCGCTGGCAAGGCCATCCAAACCATCATCATTCCCGCCTAAATCGAACAACTATGAGTAGTGTAGCACAGAAACAGATACCCCTCAAATACAAGGTGTATTTTGGGTTAGGGATGCTGGCCAACCAAATGTTTCCCGCGGCCATGGCCATTTTAATGGCCATGCTAGTATCCGTGTTTGGTTTCCCACCATGGATGTGGAGTATCTGTTTCTTCATTCCCCGGTTGTTGGATGCCTTTACGGATCCGGTTATGGGCTTCATATCAGACAATACTAAGTCCAAGTGGGGACGCCGTCGTCAATCTGTAGTAGTAGGTG
>JBCBHI010000501.1:0-4391 GCA_038525885.1 Bacteroidota bacterium | reverse complement strand
CTTGGAGCTAGCGGAGAGGTAGCAGTGGTAATCGCGAGGACAGGAGAGGTAGGTGACTCCCACGGCATGACTGCATTTGTGGTAGAGCGGGGTACTCCAGGATTCCGTGGTGGTAGGAAGGAAGACAAGCTAGGAATGCGGGCTTCGGAGACTGCGGAGATGATCTTTGAAGATTGTCGTGTACCAGCTGAAAACGTATTGGGTGAAGTGGGTGAAGGCTTTGTTCAGAGTCTGAAAGTCTTGGATGGAGGTAGGATTTCTATTGCCGCGCTTAGCCTTGGAATTGCCGAAGGGGCGCTGGAGGCTTCCATCAGCTATAGTAAGGAGCGTCAGCAATTCAACCAGCCCATTGCTAATTTCCAGGGTATTTCCTTCAAATTGGCTGACATGGCGACCAAGCTACAGGCTGCTCGTCTTTTGACCGACCGTTCAGCTGAATTGAAGAATAACGGCCAGCGTGTGACCATTGAGTCTGCTATGGCGAAGTATTATGCTTCAGAAATTTGCGTGGAGCTTTCCAATGAAGCGGTACAAATTTTTGGTGGGTACGGATTTACCAAAGACTATCCTGTAGAGAAATATTACCGGGATAGTAAGCTTTGTACTATCGGAGAGGGTACATCTGAGATTCAGAAGGTGGTTATTTCCAGAATGCTCCTCAAGTAATACGTTCCTGATTGGCTAAACAGCTGAGGGCCTAAGGAAAGAACTGTAAATAATTTAGCTATATCTGACGGGTTTGTCTACCTTTGCAATCCCTTCGGGGAATATGTTCAACAAAAGGAGGTGTAATACCAAATGATCGTTGTAAACGTAAAGGAGAACGAGTCGATTGAAAAGGCTTTGAAGCGCTTCAAGAAGAAATTCGAGCGTACTGGCGTTTTGCGCGAAGTACGTGGCCGTGCTTACTATACTAAGCCTTCAGTTACTCGCCGTCATGAAGTTCTTCGGGCTGCATATCGTCAGAAAATGCAGAGCCAAGAAGAGAACGCATAATATATATGTGTACGACTTTCAGAGGCCGCCTCGCAAGTATGTGAGGCGGCCTTTCTTTTTTACTCCTCGTCTTCCTCTTCTAGCTTTACTTCATCTACGTTGATGAATTCTATCGCTCCCTGATCATTTAATACCACTCCCACTACGGAATCCTTGGTGATTCTATTTGCCAGTATCTCTTTGGATAGGGAGTTGAGCAGCTCTCGTTGCATTACCCTCTTCAATGGTCGCGCTCCGAATTGCGGGTCATATCCCATATTGGCTAGCAGGTTCAATACCTCGGGGGCGGCATCAATTTGGATTCCGCTTTCCTGCAACCTCTTTTGAATCTGGCGGAATTGAAGCCGCACAATTTGTTTCATGTTTTCCCGGCTTAAGGGAGCAAACATGATGGTTTCGTCAATTCGGTTAAGGAATTCAGGCCGCACGGAGCTTTTCAGTAAGGCAAAAACTTCGGATTTGGTTTCCTCCATCACCTGGTCGTAGGAGAACTCATCTGCTTTCTCAAATCCTTCTTGTATCACCTGGCTACCAATGTTGGTAGTCATGATCACAATCGAGTTTTTGAAATTTGCCACCCTTCCCTTGTTGTCCGTTAATCTACCTTCGTCCAATACTTGCAACAGGATGTTGAAGGCGTCCGGGTGAGCCTTTTCAATTTCATCTAGCAGAATAACTGAGTAGGGTTTGCGCCGAACCGCTTCTGTGAGTTGGCCTCCTTCATCATACCCCACATATCCTGGAGGTGCCCCAATTAAGCGGCTTACGGCATGTCGCTCTTGGTATTCGCTCATGTCAATCCGCACCATGGCCTCGTCATCATTGAAGAGGAACTCCGCTAAGGCTTTGGCTAGTTCGGTTTTGCCTACACCCGTTGTGCCTAAGAAGATGAAAGAGCCTATGGGTCTTTTGGGATCTTGCAGTCCCGCGCGAGACCGGCGCACTGCATCAGATAAAGCCGCAATGGCCTCTTTCTGTCCGGCTACTCGCCTACCAAGCTCAGCTTCCAGCTTCAACAGTTTTTCCTGTTCGCTCTGTAGCATCCGGCTCACGGGAATTCCGGTCCACTTGGCTACCACCTCCGCGATATCTTCAGGATCTACTTCTTCCTTCAATAGCCTTGAGGTCCCTTGCAAATCCATCATCTGGCTGTTGAGCTCTTCCAGCTTGGCTTCTGACTGGGGAATCAGCCCGTAGCGTAATTCCGATGCCTTGCCATAGTCGCCTTCGCGCTCTGCCTGATTGGCTTCGCTTTTGTATCGGTCAATGTTCTCCTTCTGAGCTCGAATTCCCTGAATGATTGATTTTTCATGATCCCACCGTGCCTTTAGGGCGGTCCGCTTTTCATTCAGATCTGCAATATCCTTGCTCAGGATGGTTTCCTTTTCTTTGTCTTTTTCCCGCCGAATGGCTTCTCGCTCTATCTCCAGTTGCATCAGGCGTCGGTTTAGCTCATCCAGTTCTTCAGGAAGCGAATCAATTTCTATTCTCAGTTTAGATGCGGCCTCGTCCATAAGGTCTATGGCCTTGTCTGGTAGAAAACGATCGCTTACGTAGCGGTTGCTCAACTCTACTGCCGCAATCACAGCGTCATCTTTTATGCGGACTCCGTGGTGTACCTCGTACTTCTCCTTGATGCCTCGCAAAATAGAAATGCTATCCGCAGGGGTGGGTTCATCTACCAGCACTGATTGGAACCGCCGCTCCAGGGCTTTGTCCTTCTCAATGTACTTTTGGTACTCTTTGAGGGTGGTAGCTCCTATGGCATGCAGTTCTCCCCTGGCAAGGGCAGGCTTAAGTAAATTGGCAGCATCCATGGCTCCTTCCCCTCCTCCGGCGCCGATTAATGTGTGAATCTCATCTATGAACAGGATAATCTGTCCATTAGAATCCGTGACTTCCTTGATGACTGCCTTTAATCGCTCTTCAAACTCCCCCTTAAATTTTGCCCCGGCTACCAATAACCCCATATCCAAGGAAATCAGCGTCTTGTCTTTGAGGTTTTCGGGTACGTCACCGTCTATTATCCTCTGGGCCATCCCCTCCACTATGGCGGTTTTACCTACCCCGGGTTCTCCAAGCAGCATGGGGTTGTTTTTAGTTCGGCGGGATAGTATTTGCAGTACCCTTCGAATCTCATCATCGCGGCCAATTACTGGGTCAATTTTGCCATCGCTGGCCAATTGATTTAGATTTTTCGAATACCGCTCTAGGGCTTGGTATTTATTTTCGGCATGCTGATCCATGACTCGATTTCCTCCTCTTAGTTCCTTTATTGCTTCTTTTAGGGGTTTTTCGGCAAAGCCAAGGTCTCTGAGTAATTGGCCTGTTTTGTCCTTGCCGGTGGTGAGGCCAATGAGTAAGTGTTCAACAGAGACATACTCATCGCCAAACTCCCCAATAAGATTTTGTGCCCGTTGTAAAACGGCATGGCCCTCATTGCTCAGATAGGGTTGTTGGCCTTGAACCTTAGGATAGCTAGCTGTGAGTGATTCTAGCTTCTCAAGGAGATTTCTACGATCTGCCCCAAGCTTCTTCAATAGAAAGTCAAGGACGTTTTCATCTGTTTCCACCAAGGCTTGTAGCAGGTGGCCGGGCTCAATGGCCGGTTGTTCGCTTCCCATGGCTAAGTCGGCGGCTTTCTGTACCACCTCTTGTGCCTTCACTGTGTAATTCTGAAAGTTCATAATGCCCCGTTGAAATGTCCTTTGGCATCAAAGGAACAAAGTGTGTACCTAAGTGTAATAGTCTAAAAATGCATGTCATTGTGGCGTGCTTTGAGGGTTTGCCTAAAAATTTGATGTCAAATTGACAATGGCTTGGAGGTGATTCTTGGTTTTGGCTTCGTATTAGAGGTGGTCTTGTGTGAGAAAGTAAGGGTGAGAAGGAGTATCGAGTCATTTTCAATCTATCTTCTCATCATTGTATAGTAATCCCCGTATATTTCGTTGGATTAGATAAAACTTGTGTTCCATTTTCGCTCCCATATCTTCCTTATTCCTTTCTTCTTCCTATTGCTAGGTGGTGGCGGGGTGGTTTCGGAATTGCTTCCAAAGGCAACCGCTCAGGTGGTTACTGATCCTCCGGGGTATTCGGAAGGTGAGAAAAGACGTATTTCCAGGGCTAGGTCCAATAGAGCAGACCCCAACCTGTCGGTAGATAAGAGGCTGCGACGCGGGGGTAAAAAGTCGGGATTTCTGGGGCTTTTTCATCGACGCCGAAGGCCAAAGCCAAGCACTCACAATTACGATTATGCAGGTGACAGGCCTGCAGGCTCCCCAGATGATAAGTTTGATACCCCGGTGCGAGAGAACTACCAAGGGAATGATCAGGTGATTCCCCCCAATCAAAGGAACAGGCTAAATCGGGGAGGTTTGGGTTGGTCGGGAGACGGG
>JBCBHI010000500.1:0-4394 GCA_038525885.1 Bacteroidota bacterium | reverse complement strand
CTTAAACCGAGTGGAGTCTTGAATGAAAACATGGGAGAAGGAGGCTAGCATGGGAATGGAATAGTCAATCACTTCATCCATTTGCTCTGAAAGCAGCACTTTAATAAAAGCAGTAGCCTGTGGGGTGAAGCGCTGATCAAGGCTTTGCTTGGTTATTTCTACACCTGCATGAATGGATAGTTCACGTTGATGGTCAAGTAAACTCTGTTGGTTTGGCGAAAAGCTTTTACATAAAAGCATCTCTAAAAAAAGACGAGCAGTCAGTTTGCGTTTTCGCTGTATAAAGCCTGTTTCCTTTGCAAGAGCATCCAATTGGGTTTCCTCAAAAACCTCGCTGAGCCTGGATTGAAGCCTTAAAATCGAAGCCGAGGTAAGCGATAGTAAATTTCTCTAGGCTTTATCAACCTTAAACTGACGGCTATGGCTGAAAGCTTGAAACAGGGCAAGGTGAAACCCTCATAGGCCACTACACAGAGGTAAGTTGTTGGTGGCGCTGCGCTTAAACACCAACAACGGCAGGACTGATCTAAGGGCACGTAGTCTGCGCTTAAACATCGAAACCTCGAACGGCAACAACGGCAGTAGAAAAGCGCTACCGCGACTGTAAAGTAAATGAAGAGGCTTACTTCATAGGACAACGACTGGGCACCTTATGTCACTATCAATTCCTACCTTTTAATTAATATCTCTGCTTTCTCCGAGTCTTCTCTGAGCACTCTGTGTTCATCATTTTACCCAGACTGGCTGTTTTTTAGGTTGTTGCATATAGAGCCTAAGCCCTTCTAGGGAATATTAGGTTCTAAATTGTAGAAGTTATCAGAATTATGTTTTTATTTGTTCTACAATTTAGAATAATAATGATTGAGACACGTCTGGGAGAATTCGAAGAGGTGATCCTATTGCTGGTGGGCATCTTGCACGAGGAGGCTTACGCCTACCGCATCGCGGAAGAGTTTGAAAACCAAACGGAGCGAACGGTCTCCATCGGTGCGGTGCACTCTACGCTCAACCGCTTGGGAGAAAAAGGTTTCCTGACCTCGGAAATGGGAACTGCAACTGCCAAGCGCGGCGGGCGCCGTAAGCGCATTTATGCCATATCGGATGCCGGGCAACGCGCCTTGCAAGCCTCTCAAGATTTCAAAGTTTCCCTCTGGCGTCAGTTTCCGCCCTTGGCTTCACTCTTTGGCACCGAATAACATGTCTGCCCCGCTCACTCCTCCCAAACTAGCCCAAAAACTACTCCTATGGTTTCTCAAACCTCCGTTGGCCGAAGAGGTACTGGGAGACCTGGACGAACAATATGACCGAATGCACGCTCTGCACTCGCCAAGCAGGGCCCGGCGCAACTATTGGTTCCAAGTGCTCCAATACCTGCGACCCTTTGCCATTCGGCGATTTCGATTTTTTTCATCCAACCCCAACACCATGCAACAACATCATTTCAAGGTAGCCTGGCGGCACATCCGCCGCTACCGGGGCTCCTTCGCACTCAATTTTCTAGGGTTAGCCAGTGGGCTGGCCAGTGCCTTCCTTATCTTCCTTTGGGTAGTAGACGAGTACCGGGTAGACCGTTTTCATGAGCAAGAGGGCCAACTGTACCAGGTATTTCTGAAGATAGACCGAGGCACAGAGGAGTTGACCATGCCGTATACCCCAGCACCACTGGCTCCTATGCTGACAGAAACTTTTCCTGAGATAGAGGAGGCTATTCTGTACCAACTGTCCTGGGATGACCAGGATGTACTGAAAACCGATGAGCGGCAGATCATCTCCCACGGTATATACACCACCGGGAGTTTCTTTGATGCCTTCTCCTATCCCATCCTGTCCCAGGTACAAGACTCCCTCCTGCCGGACAGGCTATCGGCCTTGCTGAGTGAGTCTGTAGCCCGGAAGTTGTTCCCCGGAGAGGACGCACTGGGCAAATCGTTTGACGGACCCGAAGGAGCCACCTACCATGTGGCCGGGATATTTGCAGACCTGCCGAAGCATTCCTCCCATTCGTTTGACGTAGTGTTTCACTGGGAGCAGTTTCTGAAGCACCATCCCTGGCTAGCCGCCTGGCACAACCAGGACCCTTATACCTACTTGGTGCTACGGCCGGAAACGGACCACAAAGCTCTGGAAGCGAAGCTTACGCCCTTCTTGCAGCAGCATGCCGAAAAGACTACCCAATCGCTCCTGGTACAGCCGTTTGAGGATGGATACCTGTATGGCAGCTATGAAGAGGACAGCCCCACGGGCGGGCGTATTGCCTATGTGCGGTCCTTTTCGGCCATTGGACTGGCGGTGTTGCTCATTGCCTGTATCAACTTTATGAACCTAAGTACGGCCCGGGCCAGCCGACGCATGCGCGAAATAGGCGTGAAGAAAGCGATGGGCGTGCAGCGCCGCAGCCTCATGTGGCAGTTCCTAACGGAGTCGCTGTTGATCACGCTGCTATCCTTTTTGGGCAGCCTACTGCTCATTGGCCTAGCCCTACCGCTGTTCAACCAGTTGACGGGCAAAACACTGAGTTTTCCTTGGCAGCCTGCGATCCTGGCTGCTATGGTGGGGATAGCCGTACTGACCAGCCTGCTAGCCGGCAGCTATCCCGCCCTATATCTCTCGCGGTTTAAGCCTCTGCAAGTGCTCAAGGGCACTCGCCCCAACGACCCTTCCGAATCCTGGGTGCGCAAAGGGCTCGTGGTTATGCAGTTTGGCCTCTCGGTGGTATTCATTGCGCTGGTCCTGATCATCAATCAGCAGATGAACTTTGTGAAGAACAAGAACCTGGGATACTCGCGCGACCATGCCTTTTATTTCACCCATGATGTCAACTTGAATGAAGGCAACGTGTATCAGGACTACCTAGGCAGGCTGCGGCAAAGTGGCCATATACAAGGAGCGGCCTCCTATTTCCACAACCTTACCGGGGACCACGGCGGCACTGAAGGACTGGTTTGGCCCGGGAAAGACCCGGAGGAACCGTTGAACATTGCTAACCTGGAGGTAGGCCCGGGTTACGTAGAGGCCTTTGGGATTGAGCTCCTGGAAGGGGAAACGATCACCGATATGAGCGGCAATGACCGACAGTTGCTGCTGAACGAAACGGCCGTGGAGATGATGGGTTTGGAAGATCCTGTGGGCACCCGAGTGACGCTATGGAATGTAGAACGCACCATTGTGGGTGTGGTGAAAGACTTCCATTTCTCGGGCTTGCACAATGCCATTGGCCCGGCGATGATCCGTACCTACTCGGACTTCCCCAAAACGCTGATCAAAGCCCAGCCAGGCCAGATGGTGGAGGCCATGGCCTTTGTGCGTGAGCAGCACGAGAAAGTCTCTCCAGGCTATCCGGTTGAGTTCGGCTTTGTAGACGATGACTACGCCCGACTCTACGCCGCGGAGGAACGCACAGGCAAGCTGGCCGAGATATTTGGGGGCATTGCCATCCTTATCTCCTGCCTGGGACTGCTAGGCCTGGCGGCCTACAATGGCGAACGGCGCGCCAAAGAGGTAGGCATACGGAAAGTACTCGGGGCTACCTCTTTCCAACTCGTCTCCCTTCTGTCCGCCGAATACACCAAAACCGTGGGCTTGGGGATACTATTGGCCTTGCCCTTGTGCTACTTTATCGGCACCCAATGGCTAGCCCAATTTGCCTTCCACATCCCCTTTTCGTGGGTGCACTTGCTCATTGCCGGCGGGGCTGCGCTACTACTTGCCTGGCTCACGGTGGGCTCGCACACCCTGCGTACCACCCGGAAGAACCCCACCGTAGTTTTCAAGCAGGACTGAATCTGCTGAACTCACTCTCCCACCCCTGCTTTACTGGGGTGGGGGTTTTGGTAGGGCTGTCTTGCCACTTGCCGTGGTTGGTGTTTTAGGTCCGGTAGGACCGCCACCAACCACCGAGGAGCGAACTTGCCTATCCCAGTTACTTTAAATTAGACTTTTGGGTGAGGCAAGGCAGGGTGAAAAGCCAGTTCGCTCCATGAAGCCAGGGGCTTCTGCGGCATCCGGGAGTTCCAAGCTGAAAGCTTGAAACAGATATGTTGGGATCGGTTATTGATGGCGTCGGGGCGCGTAGCCTGCGCTTAAACATCAGAATCTCGAAGGACAACCACGGCGAAAGTGCAAAAGCCAACTCGCCGTGGTTGGTGTTTGAGGTCCGGTAGGACCGTCACCAACCACCGGGGAACGAACTTGCCTATCCCAGCAACTCTGAATTGGACCTTTGGGCGAGCCAAGGCAAGGTAGAAAGCAAGCTCGCTCCATGAAGCCAGAGGCTTCTTCGGCATCCGAGAGTTCCAAGCTGAAAGCTTGAAACAGATATGTTGGGATCGGTTATTGATGGCGTCGAGGCGCGTAGCCTTCGTTTAAACATCGAAACCTCGAACGGCAACACCGGC
>JBCBHI010000499.1:0-4395 GCA_038525885.1 Bacteroidota bacterium | reverse complement strand
ACGGCCTGGCGTACAAGGCAATCCACTGTTTCCTACAGAAATGGAGGTAGGAATTACCCCGGATTCTAAGCAGGACAAAGCATTACAAAATGCAGTGAAAGAGGAGATTAAGGAAAAAGCTAGCGAACATGAAAAAACTCTGGAAAGCGCCATGTCACAGTTAGAAGTTGGAGAGACCGAAGAGGCTCTTAAATCCGCAAAAATGACGCTGCAGACCATCTTGTCACCTCCTGCTGAGGAGGACGAGGACCGGTTGACAACGAAGAAGGCCAAGGAGGAAGAAAAGGACTTGCCGCTGCTAAAACAGTATATGCGAAGGCTCGCCCATAAGGAACATAAGCTTTCCCAGGCCACGGCCACTCCGCAAGAGGTCACTGAGCCCCAGGTAGGGGTGCCAGACCAGTTAGGACGTTTCCGAAGGTATACTCCGGAGTAAAAATCAGGCAATCGGATTTAAGCGAAGGATGCATTCCGAAACGGATATATTGATTATTGGGGGCGGCATTGCAGGTTGCATAGCCGCCCTTGCTTTGGCACCTACCTTTCGTGTAACTCTGCTGGATAAGCAGGCCGCGCCCACCCCCAAAGCAGGGGAATCGTTGGCGCCCGCCGCCCGCCGAATATTCCGTGAGTTGGGCCTTATGGAAAATAACCCTGACCACGAAACCGAACAGCTGTATCGGCCGAGCCTGGGTATGCAATCCTACTGGGGTAGTAAGCAATTGGCGGTGGCTGATAATCTGCGAAACCCAGACGGTTTTGGCTATACGCTAAACCGTCAGGCATTTGAACAGTATTTGCGAGATACCGTCATCCATCGCGGGGTGCATAGTATATGGCCAGCACGGTGGCAAAGCAGTACGTACCAAGCCAACGAGTGGCACATTACGGCTAAATCGGACAACCGGGACCAAAGGCAATCCTACACCCTCCGAGCCCAGTTGGTAATAGACGCTACAGGACGCGGAGCACACTTTGCCCGCAGCCAGGGGGTAACCCGGCAGGCGGAGGACCACCTGATTGCTTGCTGGGGTCTGGTGCCCAATAGTATTCCCAGTACCCTTAGTAGTATAGCGGCTCACGAATCAGGCTGGTGGTATAGCGCAGTGCTGCCCAGTGAACAGCGCCTGATTTCCTTCCATACGGATGCTGACTTAATAGACCGGGCTGCTTTTAGAGCTAAGGAAGCCTTCCTCAATTTAGCAGAAAGCGACGCCGTGATTGGTAAGCTGCTACCCAAAGACTCTACCTCTATGGATTATCAAGGTATCGTCAGTGCCAACTCGTCCCGGCTTGCTCAAGTGAAAGGGTTACGATGGTTGGCCATCGGCGATGCTGCCATAAGCTTTGATCCCCTTTCCTCGCAGGGCATGTACCACGCCATGGCTAGCGCCATGCAAATTCGTGACTTGCTCTTGCAGCATGGAGGCCAGCGCGCCTTGGCAGAACAGACCCTCAATGTTGTACTAGACCGTTATGAGGATCAGATAGACCAGATCTGGCAGCGATATTTGACTCACAAGAACCTCTACTACCAACAAGAGAACCGCTGGGCAAATGCACCCTTTTGGCAGAGAAGGCACCAACAGGAAACTGCTGTTTAGCCAGTCAATGCAAAGAGCCCAACAGGCTATCCGTAGTTTGGATGAGCTCTCCGATTTTCGAAGGATTGTAAGCATCCTGATGGGCTTTGCTAAAATTACCTTGGTCATTGTCAAAGTACTTACCAGTCACTCCTTCGTATTCCACGTCTACCGCCAACTCATAGAGCAAATCGCTACCCTTTTCTGCCGGAGACCAGAACGTGCCGTAGCCTTCTTTTACCATCCGGGTGTTGAGTAAGGAGCCGGGATTCACTGCGATGACGGCCACCTCTGGCCACTGCTGGGCCAAGTGGAAACTCCACTGGGTGAGAGCTAGTTTGCTCTGGGCATAGGCCTCTTGCACTCCAGTTTCTGCCGTACCTCGCAGCAACGCCATGGAAACCGGAGCTTGCGCGGCCGAACTTAGGTTGATAAGTCTGGGCGATTTGCCCTGGAGAAGCAGGGGATGCAAGGAGCGGGTAAGCAGGTAAGGAGCCAAATAGTTGACCACCATTCTTAGCTCCAAACCCTCTGCATTGTTAGCCTGGGGGCTTTTGAATACCCCTGCATTGTTGATCAGCACATCCAGCTTGGGCAGCGCACTGTTCAGTTCCTTACCCAGATCAGCTACTGCTTGCAGGTCAGATAAGTCGGCCGTGAAACCTTCCACCAGCTCATTTTTTGCTGCTGTGCGTAGTTCCGATACCGTAGCGGCTACCTTTTGGGCGTTGCGCCCATGAATGAATACTTGGTGGCCTTCAGTAGCTAGGCGTGTAGCGGCCAGCTTTCCGATTCCGTCGGTGCTGCCGGTGATTAGGATGGTCTTTTTCATGAGGGAATAAGTGAAGAGGAATGAAAATGAGGCAGCACCTCAGTAGCGATGCGCTCCAAGGTGGCTTCCATAGGTTGGTGATTGAAGCGTAGGTTGATACCCACGTGGTTTACTCCAATCTCTTGCAGGTGCTGAAAATACTCAGTCAAGTAGGGCACCCCTACGCGCATACCCAGTTGTATGGGTTGGGGTTTGACATCGTCACGTTCCAGCACTACGTAGAGCGGATGCATAAAGGGCTTGCTGTGCCCATGGTGCTCCGCAATTAGGTCTCGCCAGCGCTGAATGGTAAACCGCTGAGTCTGCATGTCTCTCGGATAGTACATCCAGCCGTCGCCATGCTCCGCATTCCACTCCAAGGACTGTTGGCTGTACCCCGTAATGAGCATGGGCAGTCGGGGCCCCGTAGGTTTGGGCAACACGTCCGTTTGGCCCGTCAGCGTACCGTAGGCCTCAGTTTCCAAGGTAGGGAAGGACCCCGCTGCCTTGCGGATGTACTCAAAGGACTGCCGGAACAGATCGCCTCGTTGGTCAAAATCGACACCCAATGCCGGGTATTCGTCCGGGCGGTCGCCAGAGGCCACCCCTATCACCAAGCGCCCCTGCGAAAGCTGGTCTATGGTGGCGGCCGACTTGGCTACGTGCACCGGGTGGTGCAAAGGGAGCGCAATACTGCCCGTGGCCAGGGTGATCTCGCTGGTTTGCCCCGCCAGGTACCCCAGGTACGTAAATGGGTCGTACGTCTGCCCGGCATCGCCAAAACCGGGTACGTGGTGCGGAATATCCCGCACCCAAACGGCCTTGAACCCCAGCTGTTCTGCCAGTTGTACCCGCTTCAGGTGGTCCACCATAGTGGGTATGGGCCCCTGGGCATAGTGCTCCGTGGGGATCACCAAGCCAATGCTCAGCTTATTTGGCTGAAACAGGGAATTGTACCCCCGGTTGATATCAGCAAAGGAATCGGATGGGTTTGCCACGAGGTGAAACTATCAGTTTTTGTGCTAGGAAAAATGAGGAAGCCTGGCATTCACCCCTTGGGTGTCAGGCTTTCTCCCTTAGGCCATATCGTCCTTGGCCTCAATCAAGAAGTGATTACTTACCGAGCCTTCCGTGCGGGCCTTCAAGTGCGGCACGTAGCCAGGGTCCTGCATAAAATCAAGCGCCGCTTGTCTAGAGGGCCATTGGATCACAATGCGCAAGGCCGCGCCTTCGCCATCGCCCTCCAGGCGTTCATGATTGGCGGTTCTCGCCAGATACTTACCCCCATGCTTGGCCACCAGCTCATTGGCAGGGCCCAGGTAGTTAGGAATCCAGTCTTCGCTGGTGGGGGTAACATCGAGTACAGAATAATAAGCCATGATTTCTATATGGATTTAATTGGTGATCATTCGATTGTACAATAGTGCAGAGGCAGGAGTTAGCCTGCTTCCCAGATGGCTACGAGGCCGTTGGGTCTGGCCTAGCTCATACCTTCCAGTACATTTTTGCCAATGGCTTGGCCACTTTCCTGGGCAGTATGGGCCTCCTTCAGCGCGGCTATGGTGAGCGGGCCGTAGTTCTTAGTGACCGTAGATTTCAACTGGCCAGCGTCCAGCATCTCCGCTACCCGGTTCAGTAGCAAGTGCTGCTGTTCCAGGTCTGCCGTACCAAACAGCGGGCGGGTAAACATCAGCTCCCAATGGAAGCTCAGGGCTTTTAGTTTGCCCGGGGTGATATCCAAGGTCTTGGGATCATCGATCAACGCTACGTGGCCTCGGGGCTGAATCAGCTCCAGTATCGCCGGAAAGTGCTGGTCCGTAGCCGTAAGGGAGGCCACATATTTGGGGCTTAGCCCTAGTTCCTTCAGTTGTTCGGCAAGAGATTCGCGGTGATTGATCACGTGGTCAGCACCCATCTGGTTTACCCAATCCACTGTTTCTGCCCGCGAGGCCGTAGCCACTACCGTGAGCTGATTCAGCTAGCTAAACAACTGACTCAGCT
>JBCBHI010000498.1:0-4400 GCA_038525885.1 Bacteroidota bacterium | reverse complement strand
AGCGTACGCTTTTCCATCATGAAAAAGATCTTTTGTGCGTCCACCATTTTGCGCTGGGAGACGTCAAAATCCATTTCTACTCTCAAGAATTCTTCTACCAGTACAGGCACATCAAATTTCAGGATGTTGAAGCCTGCCAGGTCTGCTCCTTCCAGAAACTGAATTAGCGACTTGGCTACCTGTTTGAAGGTGGGCGCATCCTTTATGTCCTCATCGTAGATGCCGTGGATCATGGAAGATTCCTTCGGGATTTTACGCTCAGGGTTTACCCGACCCGTGTTCCGAATGATTTCCCCACTGGGCATTACCTTGAGAAAGGAATACTCAACAATCCGGTCATTGACGATGTTGGTCCCGGTGGTTTCCAGATCAAAAAATGCCAGCGGGTTTTTTAAGTGAAGTTTCATATTAAGAGAGTAGCTCCTTTGCCAGATCTTTTATAGGTAATCCATTGAAATTTCCAGAACTCAACAATGCCGTGGTTTGATGCTCCCGCTTTTGGCCACGTATCCAAGTGGCAAGGGCATTTGCATCGTTGAAGACCTGAAGGTCCTCACGGCCAAAGGCTCCCACGATGGCCTCGTTGCTTAGCGGATCGCGACCCTTGTTTTTGGCCACCTGCACGTTATACAATATAGCCGCTTGGTGGGCTTCGTCTAGAGAGCCACCGTATTGCCCAATGAAACGAGGATCCAGGCTGCTATACGTGTGTAGCTCAAGGGCTACTACCAAAGTACGCTCAGGAAATTGCTCATTGAGCGCCTTCACCGTAGCCACCACCTTGGAGGGTGCGTGCGCAAAATCCTTGTATACACGACTGTGGTGGCTTTCACCCATCAATTCCAGCCGGCTAGAGGCACCGGTGAAGGTCTGTATTGCCTCGTAAAACTCAGTCCGGCTCACGCCTACCTGTTCGCACACCCGCATGGCACCCGCCATGTTGGCCAGGTTATGCTTCCCAAAAACCCGAAGTGGGTAGTCCTTCTCTTCGGTAGTGAGATAGGTTACTCCCTCCTTTACTACGTGAGGAAGGATAGCATATTCCAGGGCTGATACATCGGCCTGTTCCTTTTTGCAGATATTGGCGGCGACGGGGTCTTCACCGTTGAACACCAAAGCTCCCCCTTGAGGTGTGGCCTTTGCTAGCAGCTCAAACTGCTGGATGTATTGCTGTTCATCAGGATATACGTTAATGTGATCCCAAGCGATACCGCTAACCAAGGCAATGTGATGATGATAGTTGAGGAATTTGGGACGGCTGTCCAAGGCTGAAGAAGAATATTCGTCTCCCTCAATCACTATCGTAGGGGCATTTTGCGAAAGCCTCACCCTGCGGTCTAGCCCTGTGATGTCAGCTCCCAACAAGTAGTCGGTCTCTCTGCCCAAATGATGCAATACATGTATCACCATGGCAGAGATGGTAGTTTTACCATGACTACCCGCAATGACGATCCTCTGCTTATCTATAGACTCTTGATATATGAACTCGGGAAAAGAATAGATTTTGATGCCTAGTTCTTGCGCTTTTTTCAGCTCAGGATTGTCTTGCTTAGCATGCATTCCCATGATCACGGCATCCAATTCGTCAGAGATTCGGTCTGGATTCCATCCCATAGCGTTCGGGAGTAAACCTGCATCAGCTAGCCTCTGACGAGCGGGGTCAAATATCTCATCGTCTGAGCCAGAAACCTCAAATCCTTTGTCTTGGAGGGCAAGTGCAAGGTTATGCATTACACTTCCCCCGATGGCAATCATGTGAATTCGCTGCATGAATATGTAGAGCTCACTAGTCCCCCAATAGGCCGCAAACATACACAATTTTTGTGTCCGCAGGGGTAAGCGGATACCTGCACATATTTTGTGGATTGGTTGTGGAAAAGTATGTGATTTTCGTAAAACCTTGTGGGTAAGTGAGTTTGGTATTCCGGTTTCTGTGGACAACTGTTGTGGGTAACTCCGTTTTATCAACGGTTATAAGGATGAAGTACCTGATAATGAGGGTTATATCAATTTTTCTTGTCTACAATAGGTTATTGGATTTCTGATAGTCTTGTATTGAATATCGGGTTTCAGGTCCTGTATTTTCCTGCTACTTTTGAGGTACCAAAGCATATCAAAGTATTAAACCAACGTCGGAACTGATCGCGATGGGAAGCACGTTTTTTAGGCGGGTAAAGTAAGTTCCGAATCCATTGCTATAGCCACTTTATATGGAGTCAAATACCGCTGGGTCCAAGAGTACGTCCCGCAATCGCCGATTGGCGAATAACGAATTGCTCAACAGCTTAGGAAAATTACCCCCTCAGGCCGTTGACTTGGAGGAGGCGGTACTGGGTGCCCTAATGCTGGAGAAGGATGCCCTTACGGCGGTGATTGACATTCTGCGTCCCGAGAGCTTCTACCGGGACGCTCACAAAGAGATATACAAGGCCATTGTAGACCTGTTCCATGAGTCGGAGCCTGTAGACTTACTTACGGTAACTCAGCAGTTGCGCAAAAACGGAACTTTGGAGACTGTGGGTGGGCCTTTCTACGTAACAGAGTTGACTACCAAGGTGAACTCTGCGGCCAATGTGGAATATCACGCTAGGATAGTATCGGAGATGTCCATTAAACGGGATATCATCCAGATCGCTAGCGAAATCCAGAAGGAGGCCTATGAAGATACTACCGACGTTTTCCTCTTGCTGGACAAGATGGAATCGGCCCTGTTTGAAGTAAGTGAGAGCAACATCCGCAAAAACTATGAGGATATGCGCTCCATTATGCGGCAGGCCATTGCGGAATTGGAGGCCAAGAAGGACCATACCGATGGCCTGACGGGTATCCCTACTGGGCTGACCGCGCTGGACCGGGTAACGAGTGGTTTCCAAAAGTCTGACCTGATCATCATTGCGGCTCGTCCTGCTATGGGTAAGACGGCATTCGTACTGTCCGTTATGCGCAACGCCGCGGTGCAGTTTGGGTACCCGGTGGCTATGTTCTCCTTGGAGATGAGTAACGTGCAGTTGGTCAATCGTCTTATCTCTTCTGAGGCAGAACTGGAATCGGAAAAGATTAAGAAAGGAACCCTGGCCGACTTTGAATGGGAGCAGCTCATTCACAAAACTGGTGGCCTTTCGGAAGCACCCATCTACATTGATGATACCCCCGCTTTGAGCATCCTGGAATTGCGGGCTAAATGCCGACGGCTCAAAGCACAGCACGACATCCAAATGGTAATCATTGATTACCTACAGCTGATGACGGGGGATAAAAGTAACGGGGGTAACCGTGAACAGGAGATCGCCTCCATCTCACGAGCCCTGAAGAACATCGCCAAGGAGCTCAACGTGCCCGTGATTGCCCTGTCCCAGTTGAGCCGGGCCGTGGAAACCCGGGGTGGTGACAAACGCCCTCAGCTATCTGACCTTCGGGAATCAGGATCGATCGAGCAGGATGCGGATATGGTGTGTTTCCTATACCGGCCTGAGTATTACGGGATTACGGAGGACGAGAACGGTATGCCTACAGCCGGAGTAGGGGAGGTGATTATCTCCAAACACCGGAACGGTTCTCTGGAAGATGTGCCCCTTAAGTTTATTGGTAAGTATACCAAGTTTACTGACTTAGGAGGCACTGTAGACATGGGAGCTTTCAACCAGAGTTTCCCGAGCACACCGGGTATTCCTAATGAGTTTGCTGACAAACCAAAGACGATGACGTTTGGTAGCAAAGCGAACCCCTCTGCGCCCAACGGCCCCGGGCTGGATGAAGGGGAAGACCAAGCCCCCAAGAACTTCCCTGGTAGCAACGACGAGTCAGCCCCCTTCTAAGGCCAGCTGCAATTAGAATTGCACGATGTAGTATTGGTAGGGAAGGCGTGTGATTTGTAGTGCTTGTACCCCGGTTCGGAGATCAATGGCGGTAGATTCCCCTGCTAAGGATTCAAGAAACTGAAATCGGATCTCCTCTCTGGTATACATGTCAAACATAGAGTCGAACCAGGTATAGCCCATTCCGTCCTCCATGGGGATAAACCGGGCGGAGTTTTTTGGGTCACTTCCTAGCCTGCATCCCATGCATTTGAGTTGCATACTCAGCGTTCGGTTAGCAAACAAGGGGTCCTCCTGAAGGAGGGACATAAACCCGGTGAAATAGGGCACTGGAGTAAGTGCAATATGCCCCGCCCCAAATTGGGCATAGATGATATCTTCAGGAGCTACGTGTGCCTTAAAGTTGCGTCGCATAACTTGTTCCCGGTATTGTTCTTCAGCCTTGCCAGAGAGAAAGGTGCTGTAGTTAGCGTGGTCTTCTAACCCTTCTAAGGTCTTCAAAAGAGGATCCCAGTCTGATCCAAATGTCTCTTTTTGCTGAGCTTTATCAGTATCCAGTTCAGTATTTATGCTCCTTATCAATCG
>JBCBHI010000497.1:0-4404 GCA_038525885.1 Bacteroidota bacterium | reverse complement strand
ATACTGGGCTTTCATCGGGTTTGTAAAATGGCGAAGCCACTACCTCCACTCCTTCCAAGGTTTCTACCTCTTCTGCCAACGGAAACTCAATGATGGCGGGGCGCGAATTGGTTACCTGCACCTCAAAAACCACCTGCTTCTTGAAGCCCACATAGCTCACTTCAAAGTTGTACTCTCCTGGGGTAAGCCCGGTAATTTCAAAGTTGCCATCAAGGTCGGTTACCGCTCCTTTGGTGGTGCCCTGAATGACTACATTCGCGAAAGGTATGGTCTCATTGTTAAGTTGGTTATACACCCGCCCCCGGACAATTCCGTTTTGGGCTAAGGCCGTGGTTGTCAGCATAATCAAGGCGGAAATCGCCAGCAGAATTCTCATGTTGAAGACAGTTACTTGTGGTAGTCGCTAAGACTCTTTGAACCATCTTCCTACAAGGTTGTTTTAAATTTGAGTATGTTTATTACGAGTTTGTAATAAAGGTTATGAAGGATAGACTCGAATCAGGGATTGCATTATTGAAGCACTGGGAGGAGTATTCTCAGCAAGATTCAGGCGGGGATTTATCTCAGTTTGGCGCCTGGCTCCAACTAGAATACCAAAGCCAAAAGGAGGACCTGCTGCAGCGAGCCTTGTCCCAAGCCCCCAAAGAAGTGCAGGGGAGCCCCAACCTGCTGGATGCTCAAATTTCCTTCACTTGGGGCCGGCTCATGCGGTTTACCCAGATATGGGCCAAACGGGCTTTTGCGGAGACTCCCATCCGTACCCTGGACGAGTTTGGCATCCTGATGTACATTTGGCAGAACCAAACGCCTAAAAAATCGGAGGTGGCTCACCACTCCCTGATGGAACAGACCACCTGCTTCGAGATCATCAAGCGGTTTCAGCGGCAGAATCTGGTGGAAGAGTTTCCCGACGAAAGCGATAAGCGTAGCCGCCGTGTTCGGTTGACGCCTGAGGCCCTTCAGATGGTGGGTACCGTCCTGAGGCACAAGGCCGAAACCCTTTCTACCCTCTTACTAGGTCGTATGTCTCAGGATCAGAAAATGGTCATGTGGGATTTGCTTCGGTCCCTAGAGCGGTTCCATACCGAGGTTCTGGATGGTAGTCCCGAAGCTACTATCGAAGAAATAGTGGCGGATAACCTTACGTAGCGCCAAACAAGCGCTGTGCCACCCCAGGCCACTGCGCGTCATGCACTTTGGCCACATGTTCTATGTGGGTCATGCTATCTATGGGGTCATAGTAGCTCATAGTGCAGCGGCTGGGGGCATACGGGGGGTCATCGTCTATCACCGGGCCAGCCACTCCTGCTACCGTTTCGCCGGACTTGTGGCGGAAGGTGAACAAATGATACACCAGTAACATGGGGGTGCTCAGGCGTTCCCATCCCTGTTCAATTGGGCCCAGGTAGGTCAATTCCTCCACTACTTCCCCTAGCTCAGCAGGGTGCAGCAGATAAAAGGCCAGGTCGGAGGCCGCGGCCGCTTCGTGAGTGACCAGCTCTTCTGGAAACAGATACGCCAAGCCCGCTTGCTCTAGCAGACGATACAGCATCGCCCGGATTTCTACCCGGCTAGCAAGCTCATTTACCACAGCTTGGTCAGGGGCTTGGTTGGCTTCCAAGGCATCATATACTGGCTGCAAAGCGGCCACTACTTTCTCATCTCGTGCCATCAGCGCCCGGCGGCTGGCACTGCCCCGGTTGCGACGAATCAGAAAGAACAGTAACAAAAAACCCAAAGGGATCAGGGTCCATTCCATGTGCCAAAGAAAAGGATTATTTGGTAATGCTAGACCAATTGTATCTTATCCTACCAAATAGGATATTTGTTTTATGCCCCTACAGGATAAGTACAATTTTCCGGTTTCGAATCCCTTTTATGCTCGCGACGTCACTATGCCGCACTTCCAGCCCGATCTGTTTGGAGAAGCTGAGCTCTATGTGGACCTAGATGGGGTACGTGGTGCCGATTACCTTATCCAGTTGTTGTATGATTTGGGTTTAGAAAAGGAGATTCTTCACGTTCAGCAGCACTACAAAAAATTTATCTTTTCTGGTCATAGAGGCTGTGGAAAAACGGCTGAACTTCGCCGGATAGAAAAAAAAGTAATTGCTCCTGGCACCTACTTGCCTGTCTTTGTGGCTTTAGAAGATGAGGTAAATTTAAGCCAATTCAAGGGAGAGGATTTTTACGTGTTGTTGATTATCCGACTTATTGAGATTATCCGGGAGTACAATTTAAGCGTCAAAACCCGGCCATTGCAGTATCTCTCAGACGCCATTTTGGAAAAAAATGAAATAGTAACAGAGCTAAAAACTACTCTGAAAAATGAGGTAAAGGGGGAGATAAGTGCTGGGGTGAACTTCTTTGAAATACTAAAAAGCCGATTCTCTTTAAAAGCCATTTTTTCAGGGGAAACCCGAACCTCAGAGTTCATTCGTCGTGAGGTGAATGAAAACTTGCTACGCGTCATCCAAGATATGAACGTTTACATGGAGCAGGTACGAAAGGCTTTGGAAACAGAAAAAGTAGCGCAAGATTTACTTTTCATCATAGACGGTTCGGAGAAAATAAGTTTTGAGGTATATCAAAGTTTGTTTATCCGCGGAGCATCTATGATCCGTGAAGTGGCGGCCAATATGATTATTGCTGTGCCTATTGATGCGTTCTATAGGATTATGGACGCCCCTACAGCCAGCTACGACGCTACCATTACGGTACCAATGATTCCGCTCGATAAACCTGAGGCTAATACCGTGTTTAAAGAGCTTCTGGGAAAACGAATTCAATTAGATTTATTTTTTGAGGACGAAGCACTGGAGTATTTGATCAAATTTTCTGGCGGTTGTGTGCGCCAGCTACTGCATCTTGTGTCCGAATCAATCAGAATCACCAGAGGGCAAAAGGTAGGCCGCCCCCACGCTGAAAAGGCCGTAGATCGTTTGGGTGATCAAAAGCTGGAATTACTCAATTCTGAGCACCTGAAACTCTTGCGAGAGGGCGCCTTCCATCCGGGTGATACCCTCACCCAAGAGTTATTGTATTCTTTGACCCTGCTCAAGTATAACGGACCTTCCTCTATACGAATCAATCCGCTATTAGAAGGGAAAATATGAGCCTGGAAACCCTGTTTCCTAGTCCTACCGAGCGCGAACGAGCCGAGGAGCTACTTTTTAGCCTGCACCATCGCAAGTCTGCCAACGTGTTTTGGCTCAGCACCAACAGCACTGCCCGCCAACAAGAGCTAATTTCATGGCTCACCAGCGAATTGCCAGAATATAAACATGTTACCCTTCACGTGACTGGGCAGGTAGAAACCCTGTTTGGTTATCTTCGGAAGAATATCCCTCAAGAGATTTGGAATCAAAGGGAGGTGCAAACCGTAGTGCATCTTACAGGTCTAGAGCATCATCACTTAAGGTATGCGGAGGGTAAGATGGATACGTTAGGCTTGGCAGCCCAACTCAATTTTGAGCGGGAAAACCTGTTTGCCGGTCCTTTTCTGCTGTTGATCTGGGGGAGTCCTGTCTTTTTCCATTTGCTTGCTCGGGACGCACAAGACTTAAGTAGTTGGGTGAGCGAACGCTATCACTTCAGCAACCATCCGGATATGTGGATGGAAAGAATTTCATCTGAGATCCTCCTATCAGGATCAATAACAACCCCAGACCCACAAACCGACCTGATTGCTGATTGGAATCAGCAGCTATCAATGTATCCAATTAATGAACAGAGCAATGACAAAGAGGTAACTCAACGATTGGCGTTACTAGAAACTTTCGGAGAAAAAGCAAAGGATAAAGAATGGCTTGAAGTATCACTTAATTATTGGGAACAAGCACTACAGCTACGATTAAGACAGAAACACGGAGATGAACCCTTAGCCTCGGCCATTTTCTCTATTAGCGATGTCTTAGTCAGGTTAGGAAGACCGGCAGAAGCTCTTTCTTTCTTGAAATTCAGAGAAAATGAATTAAAACTAGCCCTAAAATCCCAATCAATTAGTCATTCTTTACTTATGAATATTAAAGGGGAAGCTTATCGACAGATTGGAGATTATCATACTGCCAAGGCAGTACTAGAAGAAAATCTGGAATCTCTTCTCAAAAAAGAAAGTAATGACCATCAACAGATTGCTGACACTCAATCTAACTTAGGCAATGTTTTCAGAAATTTAGGGGATTATTACCGAGCACGAGATTTATTAGAAGTGGCCTTAGCTTCAAAGATCAAACGTTATGGCCCTTTCTCTTCTGAGCTTACAACTACTCAAGTCAACTTAGGTAATACCTACATTGATTTAGGAGACTTCCAAAGAGCAAAAGATTTGTTAGAAGCTGCTCTTGATTCAAATATGAAGGTCTATGGAATGGATCATCAAAGGACCATTTTAAGTATGTCCAA
>JBCBHI010000496.1:0-4409 GCA_038525885.1 Bacteroidota bacterium | reverse complement strand
AGCAGTGACCGATCTCGTGGCCCATTACGTGCTCTACTACATTGGTGTTGTAAGAACCGTTCATTAAGCCGTCGAATACCTGTACGAATTGGTAAGGATCGCCACCAGAAGGGAAACCAGCAGAACCACCAGCACCACCACTAGGGGCGTATACCACCATGTCGTATGCTTGCCAGTTACTAGCAAAAGCCAAGGTGAAATTAAGGCCGATATTCAGTCGGTTGTAGTTGTTGATAGCCCACTGCAGTCCGGTACGTCCTTGGTTATTCAAGTCCAAACCACTGCCGAAACCAGACAATCCACATACAGAGATAGTACGAGGAGAGCTTACCAAGTTAGTAGTACGGTAATGCTCAGCACCAGGGATCTCAGCAGAAGGAGCCAAGTCGAATACTTGATCGTTAGGAACGAAAATGTCTCCACCAACCATGTATCCTTTACGTAGACCAGCAATAGCGTCTTCCGACTCGTGCTTAACGATGTCAGCAGTGTTAAAACCAGCTTGGTCAAATGCAGCTAATACTTCGGGAGCAATGTCAGCTTCTTGAACATTTACGTCTTCAGGCATACAGGACGTAGCAGCCAACAGGGTAGCACCAAAGGCTACCGCCATAAAGCGATTTACTTTCATCTTAAAATAGTTTTTAGGTTTACAGTTATGTAAATATTAGGTGTGTCCGTCACTTTTCCAAACATTCTTCGCTTGGCTCCTGAATTTTCATGCCTTTTTTTTCAAAACCACACCTCAATTGATTTTTCGGGTGAGGGAGTTGAAAAATTTCATGATAGGGGTTTTTGTGCCTCCAAAAAGTGCAATTAATCACTTCTCAGTGCTATTCGGCTGAGAATTTCATCCTTGTTGCAAACGTTTTCTATCGTGTGTTTTTAGCCATTCATCGATGAAAAAGCCTTGTTTATCCCAGGCTCAACAAAGAGGCTCATTGTAGAGTACCAAATCAAGATTGTGCCTAAAATGGACGAAAAGTGGGGTTTTTGGCGCAAAAAGGATAGAAAAACAGACAAAAATGAATCTGTACTCAGACTGGCCAACAAGAGATGAGAAATTGGACTTTTGTAAAGAATATGATTATTCGAAGTTTACTGATGTGTAGGGTGATATTTTCTAGGTAAATCTAAGTAGAGGGTAGGAGTTAGAGCGGACCAAGCAATAATTCTGGGGACCACTTGCCGTTGTCGAGGTCCGACTTTCGGTGTTTGAGGGCGGTAGCCCGTCACCGACAACATGTTGGTGGCGCTCCTCTCGGAGCTAAAACATCGGAATCCCGAACAACAACAAGGGCAGGTTATTTTGACTGATTTATCCCCCTTTATTCGGCTTGATCCGAAAGAGCCTTAGGAACAGAGGCTGGCATCCGCCAGTGGGCACAAAAATAGACCTGCGCAAGCACAGGTCTATTCCAAAACAATATTGTTTTATTTCGATGCTTAGTTTCTTCGGTGAATATCCGCGGCACCGCTGGTGCGCACTTGATTGGTCTTGGGGTTGCCGTAGTAGGTGATATCGCTAGCCCCGGAGGCGCTGCCTTCAAAGTTATCCGTTACGGCAATGGTGATGTCAGAAGAGCCACCAGCACTGGCTATGCAATCCTTCACCGTAAGGCCTTTCCCTACAAAATCGGATGACCCACCCGTATCTACATCCAAAGAGTCGCCCTCTCCGGCCAATTCAATATCACTAGAGCCTGAAGTGGTGGCGGAAATATCCTCTGCCACGAGATCTTTCACTACGATATCTGAGGAACCTGAAGAGGATACTTTGAGATCGGCCACGCGCAGGGTGTGTGATTTCGCTACAATGTCTGAAGAACCTGAAGACTCCAGTTCAAAATCACCGGCTTCGATGTCGGACTCAATGATGATATCCGAGGATCCGGTAGACTTTACACCGTTGAGAGTAGTAGCGGTTACGTATACCTTGGCCGTGATATTGTTCATGTTCCATGAGCCTTTCTCATAGCCAATCACCAGAGTGCTACCTTTTACCTCTACGGTAATCTTGTCAATAATATTGTCATCGGCTTTCACCATTACCGACTGACTGGAACCCTGCGAGAGATATACGTCTAGGAAGCTTTCTGCACGTACTTCAGAGAAGTCGCCTACGTCTCGGGTTTCTTCTAAAATATTGCCGCTACCCGTCTGGTAGCCCATAGCTTCGCAGCTGAGCAAAGCAATCAGTGTGAAAACGCCAGCGGCTTGGCGCATGCGGAGTGTGAAGAGTTGTTTCATGGTATTTGACCTATTTTGTTGTTACATGTAAAATAAAAAATCCCATGTATAGATGAACATGGGATCGGGTAGGTTGCACCTTTTTTGGTAAAAAAATCAGGTGCCTGGCATTTTTTTGTAATCAAGAGCAGCATTGATCTCCGGAGGAGTCTTGATGTTGGGCAAAGAAATGGGAGAAAAAATGCTCCACTTTGCGCCAGTTTTCGCTGTTGATGCAATAGTTGAGTCGGGTGCCTTCTACGGTTCCTTTCAGCAGTTCTGCCTTCTTAAGTTCCGTTAAATGCTGCGAAATGGTGGGCTGGGCGAGCCCTAATTCTTCTACTAGATCAGAATTGATGCATTGCTTGGTATTGATCAGGTGTTCCAGAATTGCAATTCTGGCAGGGTGCGCCAGTGCTTTTGCCAAAGAAGAGAGTGCTAACTGGTCTGCTGAGTAATTGAGTGTTTTGGTTGCTCCCATAGAATACAAGTATAAGGTAGCATAGAGTGATTATGAAGATATTCAGGTTAAGTTAATGTGTACTAAAAACTTAGCCATGGTTTCATTTGGGGTTGCTTGGTAGAGTGTTGATATTAGATGATCTATGGGCTTACTCGATCAACAATTTGGCAAAGGAGGCGTAATCGTAACCAAGGTAGATGACCTCATCAATTGGGCTCGTCTGTCCTCCCTGTGGCCCATGGGATTTGGCCTGGCCTGCTGTGCTATCGAGATGATGAGCACCTATGCCTCTGGGTATGACCTGGATAGAATCGGGGTATTTCCTCGCAATTCGCCCCGTCAGTCAGACGTGATGATTGTAGCCGGTACGGTCACCTTCAAAATGGCCGATCGCATCAGGCGGCTATACGAGCAAATGGCCGAACCCAGATATGTGATCAGTATGGGGAGTTGTAGTAACTGTGGAGGGCCCTACTGGCAACACGGCTACCATGTGGTGAAGGGCGTAGACCGGATTATTCCGGTAGATGTATATGTGCCGGGCTGCCCACCCAGGCCTGAGGCCCTGATTGGCGGCTTTCTGAAATTGCAAGAGAAAATAAGGCAAGAAAGTCTTATGGAACCCACCGCCCTCAAGCGGTTTATGGAGCAAAAGGAGACGGCCTAATAGGACTTGCCTCCATTTTTTGCCGGAATATTTTACTTAACCTAATTACCTATCATTCATGGAAAAACTACGTGCATGGCTCGCTCAAGCGCAAGAAGCGGTGGTGGCCATATTTTCAGTGATCCGCATTACCTGGTTCATCGTTCTTTTTCACGCCGTAGCCTTTGCGGCTTTTACCGGAGTAAGCCAGACGCAAGACATTCTACAAGCCCTCGTAGATCAGGACCCGGACTTTTTCCCATGGCCCACGGTGTTTATGCTACTATTCATGGCCACCTGGTGTGTGTCAAGCTGGTATAGTGCTCGTATCATCCTGATTTTACTACCCCGCCGTACGGATGCAGTGGAACGGCTAGTCTTGTTTTTTGAAACCTGGCTTCCACGTTTCTACGGGGTGGCACCTGTGATCATTCTGGCGTATGCCATGCCCCACACCCATGATGGGAAGGTCTCGCTTATAGAGTGGATGGTGATTGGGTTTGGGGTGCTGTTTTTGGTTTGGGTGATATTGCGTAAAAGGTCCATTTCGTTGGCCAACCGATTTGATGCGGCCGCGAAACGTTTCAACCAACTCGATTCCTTGACGAGATGGATTACCTACGCGGCCATCATTTTATCCTTGGTGGCTCTTATCATCTTTATACTGCGCGGCCCTGGTACGTACGTGGCGCAGGCACTGGGCACCCCGGCCATCCTATTGCTCTTCTTTACCACCTGGACGGTGTTCTTCATGATCATCTCTTACCAGGATCAACGAACCCGGATCCCTATTACCCTATTGCTGTTGATATATGCAGGGTGGTTTACGGGCCACTTCAATGATGGGCATTACATCCGCCCCATTACGGATCGCCCTTTGGATAAAGATGACAACGCACAGCTAGCCCTGGATGAGCACATCCGAAACTGGATAGGCCACCGAAAAGATATGGAGAAGGGTTGGGGAGACAGCACCGTGGATAAGTACCCCATCATTTTTATCTCTGCTGAGGGAGGAGGGATCCGGTCGTCTTACTGGACCGCCCAAGTCCTAAGCCAGCTGGAAGTACA
>JBCBHI010000495.1:0-4410 GCA_038525885.1 Bacteroidota bacterium | reverse complement strand
TGAAGAACCCGGCCAAACCGGATAACGGAAGCAAGCTGGTCATCTTCGGGGTGAAGTTTGACAGCTGGAACTTTAGCATACCGGAAGATGACTTCGTGATGGAGCAGGTGACCTTCCAGGCCATGCGCATCTCACAGGAAGACGCAGGTAACTAATCCTGATCATCAAAGCTAGCTGTTGTTGGTGTTTTAGGACGATAGTCCGACACCAACAACCATAGGAGGATCATGCCGTGTAGGGTAATCCTTATTGGCATGAATACTAACCACCCCGCCCTGTGGGCACCCCTTCTTAAAAAAGGTGGGGAATATTCCTCGGCAGAGATAAACATTCAAATGACCAACGACACACTCAACGTACTGGCTGGCATGGACGAAGTGGTTAACCTCCGTATCCCAGCGGATTTGCTGCCTGCCCAAGAAGGTGAGCTAGCCACGGTACAGGTACGTCCGTTGGACATCCACACCTTTCAGCTAATAGCTAAGGCGGGTAAGAACGACCCGGCTTTGATTCCCCTACTGCTGGTGAAAGAAGCGGTAGTATCGCCCAGCCTGGATCTAAACCAGATTCGGAAAATGAAGGTGGGACTGGTCAAATTTCTGGTAGAAGAAATCAAAACCCTGAGTGGCCTCTGATCCTTCCATACCGAACCCTTTAGCGGCTCTGGGAGCCGAGCTTATGGCTTCTGCTCAAGCCTTGCTGGGTATGGAGCCCGGAGAGGATATGGGAATGGAGACCGCCCTGCTCAATCATCATGAGCTGGATGCGGTTGGCAATTACTCCTGGTTTTGGGAGGCCTTTGACGCCCTGCATAGCCTGCCAGAGTTGGCTGAGGAGACTGCAACTAGTCAGGAGAATAGCCCTGCACAAAAAGCTGCAGCGGCGGACCAAAAGCCAAGGCCAGAGAGCGAACAAGCAGTAGCTGGAAGCGCAGCCCACTCCCCTACCCGATCCTCTTCCAAGGAGGCCAGGAAGCAGGAATGGAATATGCCTGAAACCTCTCCGGTGTCAGCGGCAGAAAAGAGTGCTAATCTGGAAAGGGACACTGAAAAATCAACTCCTGTTCCTCGGGGACAACGAATTGGCGGTTTGGCTGATTTTGCACAGTTGGCACCTATGGCAGTTCCTGCCTTGGAAGAAAGCTCTGCGCATGTGCGTATGGATTCCCCAGAATCCAGTTCTCCCGACGTAGCAACCCAGCTCCAACCTACTGAGATGCAAGAGCATCAACAGGGTTTGGAAACGCTTTCTCCCACTGCATCTGATCCAAAAGATCAAAGGCAGGAGGCGAAAGTTGAGAGCGATGACCAGAAGCCACGGCTTAGGTATCCGGTCCGTCGGAAATCAAATAAAGGATCTCTTTCTGAGTGGGCTCAGGCAGTACAGCCACTGGATGAGAAGTCGATTTCGGCTCCGCAGCCTAGCCAGCCCCCAGCAGTAGGGCACTACCCTGCAGAAACTAGGAAACCGAATATCGGTGCAAGCGAGGGGGCAAAAGTGGAAAATTACCCGCTAGAGCACGCCTCCGCTGAGGATTCTTGGGACCTGGAAGACACCTGGGCAGACAAAGCCCGCACCGAGGAAGAGGGTGCTGCGCCTATCCTAAATGGAACCTCACTACCCGTAACGGGCCAGAGTTCCTTCTGGAACGGCCATGTGCTGTCGGAACCCGAGTTAGCGCAAGAACCGGTTCAGGTGGAGGTAGCCGAAGGCACCGAAAGCATAACCCAGCTCAGTTCGGCAGACCCTGAAAGCCAGGTAGCAGCCCCCTGGCCAGAGGCTAGTGTATCTACGCCTAGCCAACTAGAATGGCCACATAGGAAGGAAAGGCACCACGCTAGCCAAGGCAGCTACGCCCGATATGCGGAACCGGAAATTCCCGAGATCCGTCGGAGTCCTCCTACTATGGTACGCTCCCGAAAACCGGGACTAAAGGACTGGCAAGATTTACGATTGAATTACCGTAGACGAACTGGAAAATAGCCATGGCCATCGAGATCAACGGAATAGAATTGAAGTTTGTGCACCGGGTGACTACCCAGGAGTCCGGCGGATACGTGGCACACCACGTGCCCGGCATGGCCGGAGACTTGAGTCAGGACGTAGGCCGCAGCAGCCTGTCGGTGCAGATAGACGGCATATTTTACGGAGACGAGATCAGCCAGGAGCTAAGCAAGCTACGAGATACCCACCTAAAACGGGAACCAGTAGAGTTTCTGGCCCAGATTACCGGGCAGGCCTATGCGGCCAAGGTGCTGATAGACTCGCTAAAGGTGATGGAAACGGGGGAACTGCCCGACCAATACACCTACCAGTTGGTGGTAGTAGAATATATAGAGCCCCCCGCTGCGGGAGGGCTGGCAGATGCAGCTGCCGTAAACCAGTTGGCCGCCCTGGAGGCAGCCCAACTCACGGACTTGATGGAAATCCCGGATATGCTATCCATGGGTTCCATTCCAGAATTAAGCAACCCTGTAGAACCCCTGAAGGGAGCCTTGTCTCCCGTACAGGAAGCATCGTCCGCCGTATTGGAGGCCGCACAGGGATTAAAATCATTGTTTGGTACAACTTAAAAGAAACCCAGAGGGCAACCCCTAACGAATCATGAGTGATCTACTGAGTACCCTCCCTAAGAAAGAAGACCTTGCCTCTGCCCTGCCCACCGATTTCTCGATGGACGGCTTTGATGGCATAGACTCGGAAGTAACGGGCGTAATGGCAGGCCTGGACGGCGAAACCCCCAGCGAGGAACCGGAGGTAGAAATGGACGTGGCCGTACCGGCCAATCTTTCTGCGGACCGGGTAACGAGCAGCCTGCAAGAACCGCTAGACTCCATGACGGCCTTCAATGCGGATAGCCTGAGCGAAGGTATTTCCGCCGGAGCCCTGCCCGTGGAGGTTCCCGAAATTGACTTTGATGTCAATGCCCCTATGTCCAACATTGGGGATGCCCTGGCACCGTCAGGCCAACCCGGCACGCCCAATGTAGGGGACGACATGCCCGGGTTTGACTCCGAGGAGGCGCTGTTTCAACTGAAAAAACTAGCTGCTGCCGGAGCCGCGACTCCCATGAAGTTGGTGAACATGTACTTGAAGATCTTCAAGACGATCATCGACAAAGCCACCGATCAGGAGCTGTTGCTTAAGCTAGCGGTAGAATCGCTGGAAGAAATATACCTGGGCCAAATCATAAAGGTAGGGTACAACTTACCCCATGCCGCCCTGCAAGACCTGATCACCATTCTAGGTTCTGACTTCCTGGACCGGTACGAAACTCTGCTGAACGAAATTGAGTCCAGCACCACCATCGATTTTGATCTTTTAGAGAAGGCTCGGACGGAGATCATCCCGGAGCTGACTCAGATCAAACGGGCCAGCACAACACTTACGCATTTCAGCAACGGTGACGTGCAAGCTCTGCTCACCGCCATTGAGAAGCTATTGGAATTCACGGGTGAGGGAGAAGTGATACTGCAAGCTTTCTTTGACAGCTTTGAAAGCAAGGTGGTGACCATCCTGGAGAAGGTAAAGCCGCCCATTGAGGCTATAAAGGACGGAGCAGAAAAGGTAAATCAGTTCCTGAAAGACACGGCCGCCAAAGCGGAAGAAGTGGCCACTAAGGTATCCGAAGGACTGGAAGAAAAGCTCAAAACCGTTGACCAGTTCATCAGCGGTGACCTGACCAACAAAATCAAGGAGATCAACGAACAGATAGATTCGTTTTTGGGAACGGTGAGCGAGAAAGCAGACACCGTGGTGGGTAGCGTAAAAGGCGGCCTCTCCCAGGTAACGGACGGAATCGAGGGCTTCTTCGAGAAGGTAAATGAGCTAAAAGCCAAGCTGGAATCAGCGGTAGAAGGCGCGGCCGATCAGGTGGATGAAAAGGTAGAAACGGGATTCAAACTGGCCGAACAGAAGATCCGTGAGTTGCTGGACAAAATCACCGAGGTACTGGAAAGCCCTGCCGTGGCAGACGCCCTAAGCAAGACCAAGGAAGGGATTGAGAAGTTTAAGCAGGTGATGGAAGAAGTAAGCCTGCAACCTGTTTTCGACTTGGTAGTCACCAAAACCGGAGAGGTGGAAGTGAAGGTGAACGCCATCAAGGTAGAGGAACTGGGAGTGCCACAGAAGACAGCCATCAAGCTGGGCGCCAAGATTATCAAAGAAGTAAAGGTAGATGAGATCATTAAGCCTGAGCTCATCGCGATCTTCAAAGAACTGCGCGACCCCATTGCTGCACTGATAGATGAACTGAAGAAGGGAGTGCTGCAAATCAACAAGCTGATTGATGAGTTTGCCCCTGGTACCATTGTACGCAACCTGATAGAGAACGCGGGCCCGTACCAGGATTTCATCAAACTGCTGGAGACCTACAAACCCAGTGTGCTGCTAGAACCGTTAAAAACAGCC
>JBCBHI010000494.1:0-4414 GCA_038525885.1 Bacteroidota bacterium | reverse complement strand
CTTCTCAGCGAAGTTTCATCAGGTAGCCGGGCTGATCCCGGACGCACCGGAGTGGTTGACTTGGGCAGTGAGTGCAGATACCACGGCTACGTACCACGCCGTGAGCGAGGAGGATTTTCTACTGCAGATTTCGGAAGGGCTGCACGAACAGCATACGGTACAACTGAACCAACTACGACTGGACGTGCGGACGTTGTTTTCGCTACGCGAACCGGAAATCACCCAACTGCTGCAGCATGACGAAACGAGTCCGCCAGATGTGAAAGCAATGACAGGTTTCCTGGAAGGACTAAACCTGCTAAGCTATGCGGATGCTGCCGACGGAGCAGCGGTGCTCAATCAGCAATCGATAGACTTTCCCAAGCTCTTTCAAAGCATAAACTATGAAGACCAGCTGCTGCTCTATACCTGGAAGGTAGCGCTAGGCCCGGACTCCGGGGGTAGCCTGACAGCTGTACAAAAGGAGGCCATCAACTTTGCGGGCCAGTATGCCGACAGCACCCGGGAGTTTATCAACCTGTACCACTTTTATACCGACACGGTAAGCGAGCAGCTGACGCAGGGGGCCACGGCCAGCCAGCGCAAAAAGGGCGTAGCCAAGATCTTTCAGCTACTGGAACCGCTGTGCAACTACCTGATCTACTCTCCCAACATAGGGACGGTAACTGACAATGAGGCCTTGCGGGCACAGCTACAGCAAAAGGTAGCACCCTTCAACTTCATAGGATACCGCACAAAGTCGGCTGCCCTGCGCAACCTGACCCGCAACCTGCAGGACCTGGCTACGCAGGAAGAACCGGAACTGAAGGTGGCCATAGAGGCCTACCTGACCGGAGTGAAAGAACAGATTCTGAATACGCCCACCCCGGCGTGTACGCTCTCGCAGCTGGAAGCGCTTAGGACCTTCCGCATACAAAGCAATGACTTCATCACGGTGGTGGAGGTGAACCAAAACGGCGACGTCGCTTTGGGCCCTGGCACCGGCAACCTCACGACTTCATAAGCCCTGGAACCATGGAGAATATGGACCCGATACAGCAACTGATCCAGACGATGCAAGGCGGCAGCCCCTCGCCTTCGGTCGCGATCCTGAATAACGTAATGGCCGAAACCATCGGTATGCAAATGCATAACGCGGTAACAGCCCAGCAAAACGCCCAAATGATAGGCAATGCCAGCACCACTAGTACGGTAGCCCGCCTGCTGAATGTGCAGCATGGTGGGGGTATACCGGGCCCTCCCGGTCCTGCGGGACCCGCCGGGCCCCAAGGCCCTGACGGTGCTACCGGATTGAGGGGCACCTCGGGAGCTACCGGCGCTCAAGGAGTCATCGGCTCAGTAGGGCCCCAAGGACCTAAGGGCAATCCTGGGCCTTCCGGATCCACTGGACCGCAAGGGATACAAGGGGTAATGGGGCAACCCGGCCCCATGGGCGAAGTAGGCCCACAAGGCCCGATAGGTGTTACGGGTGCAGAAGGCCCCAAAGGTGACACTGGGGATGCAGGACCAATAGGCCCTATAGGCCCACAAGGAATCATGGGACAACCTGGCCCCAAAGGAGAAGTGGGCAGCACTGGACCCCGGGGAGAGGCCGGACCGGTAGGCCCGATGGGGCTAGCCGGCACGCAAGGCCCACAAGGAATACCGGGAGTAGCCGGACCACAAGGGGTGGCGGGTCCGCAAGGTGAAACCGGACCCCGGGGTGCACAGGGAGACCAAGGCCCGATGGGGCCTAAAGGGGACCCTGGCCCCATGGGACCGCTAGGTCCGCAAGGCCCGGTAGGACCAAACGGGCCCAAAGGAGACACCGGACCGGAAGGACCTGCTGGAGCAGACCAGGTGAAGGTGGTGATAGACCCACCGATATACCAAAACCCTGGCAACGCTGGCGGCAGTGGCGGTGCTACCCAAAACAGTGCAGACACCACCACACCTACCGAGACTACGCCGGTGCAGAAGCCCGGTACGGTAACAGTAAGTACCGACGGCAACCCTAAGGAAGGTACCCAGGGAACCCAAGCCCATACTCAGGAAACGATAACGGCAGGGATACCACAAACAGACCCCATACAGGTAGCGCCGGAAAAGCCTGAACCTGCACCGGAAAACCACGAGGCGCAGCCCGTGCAGGATACGGAAGCTCCCACCCCGGTAAGCCCTCAGGAGGAAGCTAGTATACCGACTGCCGAAGAAGTAACGGACCCAGAGCCAGGCTCGCCAGTGAGTACCAACCCTGTGGAAAGCCCAAGTGCGGAGGATGAGGAGAAAAAGAAGGGAGCGCACTTTGGCTTCATGGCAGAACTCAACGAGTGGTTGGGGCTGAACAAGCGCCGCAAAAAGGCAGATGACGAACAAGAAGCAAACTAACCTGGACAACCGTAGATGGCATTTCCTACCTCAGTCAATAGTCAGATTACCGATTCGGTAACGGAGACCAATACCGAAGTATTGGGGAATGCCCCGGCCATGGCGATGGCCAACTTGTACCAGGCCACGGCGCAAGCACTCGCCAATGCCTCGCACAACGCTACGGTAGCCCAGCAGCAAAATAACATACTGGCGCAAGCCGTGACCACCCAAGGGGTGGCCCTGCTCTACTCCCTCCCCATAGGGTCGGGTTCTGGTGGCGGGGGCGGAGGTTCCGGTGGATAAAACAATAGATGTGTAACCAATTAAAAATTCTAATCATATGGCTTTTCCTACAGCAGTAAACAGTCAGATCACTGACTCCGTCACTCAGGCCAATGTACAGGTGCTGGGCGATGCTCCCGCGGTAGCCATGGGCAACTTGTACCAGGCTACAGCACAGGCGCTGGCAAACGCCGCACACAATGCGACGACTAGCCAGCAGCAAACCAACATCACCGCGCAGGCGGCTACCACCATGGGTGTGGCTACGCTATACGCGATTGATACCGCAACTGCCGGTATGGCAACGCAGAAGATTTTCCAATAAGCAATTGCTAACCCTTTAAACACTGATACATCATGGCATCACCAACCGCCGTCAACAGTCAGATTACCGATTCGGTAACTCAAGCCAATACTAAGGTATTGGGCGACGCCCCCGCCGTAGCGATGGGCAACCTGTACCAGGCTACTGCACAAGCCCTGGGTAATGCTGCCCACAACGCCACTACGGCGCAGCAGCAAACGAACATCACTGCGCAAGCAGCCACTACGCAAGGCGTAGCCACGCTGTACGCCATTGATACCGCTAGTACGGGCATGGCCACCAACAAGATATTTGGTAGCTAATCCACTAAAAATCAAATCATTAACCCCTTAAACAATAAAAATCATGGCTTTTCCTACTGCCGTAAATGATCAGATTACCGATTCGGTAACCCAAGCCAATACCAAAGTATTGGGCGATGCCCCTGCCGTAGCAATGGGCAACTTGTACCAAGCTACGGCCCAGGCGCTGGGCAATGCTGCGCACAATGCAACGGCCAGCATACAGCAAACTAACGTGACCGCCCAGGCTGCTACTACGCAAGGTGTGGCTACGCTGTACGCCATTGATACCGCTAGTACCGGTATGGCTACGCAGAAGATCTTCCAATAAGCTAACCACCCCAATCCGGTTAGATTATGGCAGCTCCTACTGCACTCAATAGTCAGATTACTGACTCCGTCACCCAGGTAAATACCAAAGTAGTGGGTGAGTCCCCTGCCCTGAGCATGGGGGAGTTGATGGTGGTGACCAGCCAGGCGTTGTCCAACGCGGCGCACAATGCCACCAGCAACCAGATGAACATGTACCCGCTGTCGCAGGCCACGATGACCCAAGGCGTTTCTACGCTCTTGAGCATCGACACGGCCAGCACCGGGGAGGCCACCCAAAAGGTGTTTTTGTAAACAGAAAAGGGGCCGGAGCAGGCTCTCCGGTCCTCCCTTTTCTTCTTTCCGTTTTGGTTGATTCTATCTGCTTATGACCACTTCTGACCCACACGGCAACCCAGGTAACTCTCCTGCCTCTACCGTAGAACAGGTAGCCGCTGAAATACAGCAGATGCACACCCAACAGCAGGCGCATCAGCAAGCCGCACAGCAACAGCTAGCAGCACTAAAGCAGGAGCTGAGCACTATACAGGACACCTTCAAACAGGAGCTGTCCACTCTGAAACAAACGCTGAAAACCATGCGGGCTTCGGCAGGCTATACTCCGCCCACCAAAGGTGCGCTGAAGACACCCGGTCAGGGCTCTAAGTAACCATCAGAGTGTAAAACAGACGCGTATCCGGTTTATCCTCTCCGCTTCATTTACCACAAAAAAGTACCTAGACATGGCTAACTCTTCTGAACAACCCAATCCCTTCCAACAGCATCTGGAGGAAATACTGTCGCACTCCCGAAAAATGGAAAGTGTGCACTCGCAGTTGGACCATGTGTCGGACCAAGTGGACCGCCT
>JBCBHI010000493.1:0-4422 GCA_038525885.1 Bacteroidota bacterium | reverse complement strand
AGTAAATCATTTCACCAAAATCAAAGGATAACACGCATGCTTAGGGGAAGTCTGCAGGATACAGGCAGGGTAATTATAAAAGGTTTGGGAGAATGATCGGCTAGATGAAGAGCCTCAGTACCTCGGGGGGCACCGCTGCCGTGCAGGCTAGGCTACAATTTCAGAAAAAGTGCTGCGCACTCATAAGCATAGGGGAGTAGACGGGGGTATCTCTCCGACAACCGCGGGAGTCCCTTAGGTTCGGGATTTGAGGTACTGGGCCGGGGTCTGGTTCATTTTATCCTTGAACACCCGGTTGAAAGTGGCTTTGGAGTTGAAGCCCGCCGCGAAGGCCACCGCCAGCAGGGTGTGTTGCTGAGCTTCTCCGGCCGCTACCCGAGCCAGGAAATCCTGAAGGCGGTAGGCATTGACCAGCTCATAGAAATTGGTTTCCATACACTGGTTGATGAGGAAGGACAGCTTCTTGTCGGTAGTACCCAGGGTGCCGGACAAAGCACCCAGGCTAAGCCCTTCGCGGGTATAATATTGATCCTCCTCAAAACACTTGACCAGATCCGCTTTTAGCTGAATTAGATCCGGGTGGGTACAATCAAACGCTTGTGCGGGTTCTGGGCTTTGGGGTGTAGCCGTAGGTTTGGGCAGCTGCACAATAAGGGTAGGCTGGGTAATGCCGTAGTAGCCCAAGTACACGACCATGAAGAGGTAAAAAGAGCCGTTGATCAGGAAGACCCAAGGCCCCTCGGTAGCATAGATGAGCGCGGTGCTGAATAGGTCCAGGAGTAGCATGACCAACAGCCCCCAGGCCCACAGCTGTACCCAGCGCAGGTCTACGTGCGAAATGTGGGCTAGCTGGTCTTTCAGTTGCGTGCGGATGCTACGCTGTAGCTTTCTGAACTTGTGTAGATAGACCGCTAGAGACACCACGCCCAGGAGGGTAATGCCCCCCACGAAGACCAGAAACTGGGCGGGAGGAAGTAGCCACCAGGAAACAGGCAGGATGACCAAGGCGACTATGAATGGAAGGTAACGTAGCCTGCCCGTGTCTTTACCTTGGGTTTTGGCGTAGTAGAACTCCCAGGCGTATTCATACAAAAGCGGACCCAAAACTAGATAGGCCAGCGCATTGGCCGCGGTGAAAATATAGGTGAGCGGGCTTTCTGGCTGTTGCGCAATATGCAAGGAAACTAAGAAGGGCGTTAGGGCAAATAACAAACCCTGGAGCCGGCGGCTAGCGCGCTTTTGCTCCCTTTTGCCCGCCAGTAGCAGGTTGAGGAAGAGGATAATGCTGATGCCAGCTACCGCAAGGATGAGGTACAGAGAGTCCAAGTTTCTGGGTTTGGGGAGCGCAAAGAAAGCGAGGTTATGATCGAAATCGCTAACGCAGACGGCCAGAAAAATAGGAAATGCTGGCCAAGCAATATCCGTTCCTTGGTTTTAGACCTCACTCCACCAAAATCTCGTCCACAAATAGCCAAGAGGGTTCCCCGGCAGCAGGGTGGTCTGCTGGGTTCGTAAGTCGGTTGAGCACGGCTACCTTCACATAGCGGGCCTCTGTGGTGGGGAAGTGCAGCACGAAACAGTCTTTGGCTTCCGAGCCCAAGGGCTCCTGATGTTGCAAGGTGATAGACCCCGCAGACGTATAGTTTTGGCCATCCGTAGAAACAGAGATCTCAATCCCCTGAGGGTAGTAAATCCAGCTGTTGGGCTCGCTGAGGGCACTTACATAGACCGCAGACAAGGCCTGGGGCTCCGCCAGAGTTAGCGTAGTTTCGAAGTGCTCGCCCTGGTAGCCCAACCAAGCTCCGCTTCTGAAGCCCTCCTGACTACGAGCCAGGTCTACCAGGCTGGGTGCCCCTTGTGCACTGTAGGTAGGGTTGGGCTCGGGAGATACGGCCACCTCCGTGTAGGTAAGCCCGGCCTTTAGCAACAATTGGGTGGCGGGAATGCTAGTCTCCCAACCCTTTTTCTCGGCAATGGCCGAAATGCGGGTGGTTACATCTACTCTCAGAGGCTCCGAATAAACGGGTGAGGTGCTGTCGGGCATGGATCCGTCGGTGGTATACCGCACCGTGGAATTGCGGAAATCGCTGGCGAGGGTCACCGTTGCCGAGTCCCGGAAAATCTGCCGAGTGGCCAGGATGTTGGGCGGGTTCAATTGGGTTTCGCCAATTTGCTCGGTGGTGAGGCCAAAGTTGATATCCAGCTGTGGTCGCTGGGCTTGCAAGCCCGTAATGCCCTGGCGTGTTACCTGGCTGCCCCAGGCATATAGCCGCTCTACGGAGGATTGGTCGGCGATTTGTGCTAGCCCAGCATCGGTAATTTGGGTGCCATAGGCGTTGATTACTCTGAGCTTAGGTAAGTCCCTCAGATAAATTAGGTTTTCATCCGAAAGAGATGAATTGGGGGCCAGAAACTGCTCAAGCAAAGACATTTCGGCCACCACTTCCATGAGGTCCTCCGATATAGGCACGCCGTTGAGGCTCAGGTAAGATACCTTGGTGGCTACCTCTTCCAGGGCATCAAGCGTTCGGCTCCCAAGGGGCTGATCAGTATCGATGCTGAGGCCTAGCAATGGGTCCGATTCGGACACCGAGGAAATATCGATACCGTGTGCCCGCAGGGCCTGAAGTTGGGCCTCGGTGGCAGGTTCTACCCCTCCGGTAGGGTCCAGATGAGCCTGGAGAATGGGTAGCATCTCTTCCAATTGGGCCAATTCATTGACCCGGCATTCTCCGCAAGCTTCCTGACTGAGCCACCAGGCAATTAAGGCTACTTCGGCCTCCGTAAGTTGGGTTTTGCCTTGGGGGGGCATATGGAGTTCATCACTTTCGGGTAAGTGAATCCGGGTAAGAAGTTCGCTTTGCTCCGTTCCCAAAACCGGCCCGGAGTCGCCTCCGGTGCGTAGGGCCACCAGCGAGCTCATATTGAGACCTCCGCGCTGCTTGGTGTCGCTATGGCAAGCCACACACTTGGCCGTCAGGATGGGGGCCACCACTTGGGAGTACAGCAGGGCCTCTTCTACTTCATTCACCTGTACTACTTCTACCTCCGGCGGAAATAGGAAATTCTTACCGTGGGTCATTTCTCCCCCAAGGTGCCCCGTGAGGGTCAGTAAGCCCAAGGCGACCACGAACACGGCGCTCATCAGATTTTGCGATACAGGCTTGCGCAAGGACATAGCCAGTAAGCCTAAGGCCACGACCCCCGTACTGATGCCCAGCCAGCGATGCCGAAAGAGGGTGACTTCGGCATAGCCACCGCCTTGGGCGAGCAACCAGCCGCTAAGAATAGAGACGGCACAGCCCGCAACGGATGCCAGCAAGGCGACGACCAGACCACTGTGATAGGTATTGGTTCGTTGCCACCGCCCTAGCAGATGCAGCAGCCCTGCGAAATACAAGATGCCAATGGGCATATGTACTACAAGGGGATGGAAGTGGCCGATATCGAGGCAGAATAGCGTCAAATCTGTGGGATTAGTCAATCAGTATTTCGTCTACAAAGAACCAACCCTGGTATCCGTTACCGGGATGCCAGGCAGGTAGGTGCGTAGTGGTGTGGATGCGCACAGAGAGGGAAGTAACCTCCCGCAGGTCAAAGAGGAGATCATACATTCTCAAATGTGGCTTTTGCTGTTCCGTAGCAGGGGTAATATCCAGGTGGCTAAGGAGGGTTTCGCCGTCCCAAAGTTCTATCCGGGTGGGTTCGAAAATCCAGGTACGATGGTCTACCATGCTGCTGAGGCTTACCCGCTCGCACTCCTTGGCCGCATCTAGTTGCAGCTGCAGTTCCACCTTGGGTTGGTAATAGCCCAGCCAGTGCTTCTGGTAATCCAGAGTGGGAGACCGATGGTCACGTAAGGTAGCTAAGCCTTCGGCAGCGTATTTTTCGTTGGGCGGAGTGCTGGTGGCTAACAGACTCCAGGCCGTGTGAGGTGGGAGCTTGCGTACGCTCAGGGTAGCCGGGGCACTGGTTAGGAAATCTGGGTGGCTAGCCGTGCACTGCAGTTCGGCATCGGCTGACAATTTACCCTCCGCAGGTATCTCCGACACCGAATCTGAGGATACCCACTGGCAATGTACCGCAGCCTCGGCCATGGGATGCTTAGCCTGGTACGTAGCCTGTTGGTAAAAAAAGGCCGAGTCCACCGTGAGTAGGGGAGGAGTGAGGGAAATGGTGCCTTGCTGGACCCACGGGGAGTTTTGGCCCCAAAGCAGGCTAGGACTAAGGAATACTATGCCGAAGAGCCACCTCATACACGCAGGAGTTTGATAGGGTAAGACTGCCCAGCATTCCATTGGGGGATGTACAAATTGTCGTCGGCATCTACACATACATCGTGCGGATGCACAAACAGCTGCATGGCCTGGTGCATGGGTTGCAGCGCCCCCTTCTGATAGGTGGGTGTACCGCCACCCGGAG
>JBCBHI010000492.1:0-4441 GCA_038525885.1 Bacteroidota bacterium | reverse complement strand
GCTTGGTTTTGGGGGTCAGTAGCTTTTCGAATTCGTCGACCAACAGCTCACCTGCCTCATTGATAGGGGCTATCTTCAGAGTAGCTCCCTTTTCCTCACACAGGATCTGCCAGGGCACCATATTAGAATGGTGTTCCATAGCCGAAACGATGATTTCGTCTCCTGCCTGAATGTTCTGACGACCCCACGCGCTGGCCACCAAATTTACACCTTCAGTGGTGCCGCGCGTAAACACGATTTCAGCAGATTCTGCCGCATTGATGAACTTGGCTAGTGCCGTACGGGTATCCTCATAGGCCTGCGTAGCCCGCTCTGCCAAGGCATGAATACCTCGGTGGATGTTGGCATTGTCCTGGGTATAGTAGTTCACCAAGGCATCAATCACCCGCTTCGGCTTCTGCGTGGTAGCGGCGTTATCAAAGTACACCAATGGCTTACCGTGCACCTGCTGGTGCAAAACGGGGAATTGTGCCCGTATGGCAGCAATATCTATGGCAGGAGAGACTACCGTTTCCATCATCAATTTGCGTTCAGTCGTTCAGCAATCTGCTGTTCCAGATACTCGCGTACGGCATCTTGAGGAATCAGCGAGAGGGAGTCTTTGGCAAAAGCGTTGAGCAACAAGGCTTTCGCTTGGTTTTCACCCAGCCCCCGGGCCCGCAAATAGAAGAGCTGATCCTCATTCATTTGCCCGGTAGTGGCACCGTGCGAGCATTTCACATCATCTGCCCAGATTTCTAGCTGAGGCTTGGCATGAATGGTAGCATCGTCGGACAACAGGATGGTATTATTGGACTGGAAAGCGTTGGTCTTTTGGGCATCTGGTCTTACGAAGATCTTCCCGTTGAATACCCCGGTTGATTTCTCATCCAGGATAGTCTTATAGAGCTCATTGCTTTCGCAGTGGGGCTTTTTATGGTCCATCACCGTATGGTGATCCACGTGCTGGTTGCCTTTCAACAGCGTGAGCCCATACATGTTGGATTCGATTCCTTGATCGTCAAGGATCAAATTCAAGTTGTTACGCACCAAGGTACCCCGTAGCGAAATGGTAGTCGCCGTAAAGCGGCTGTCCCGGCTTTGGTAGCCTTCGGTATGGTCGTAGTGGTAGAGATCGCCACTGTCATTTTGCACCTTCACCAGATTCACCTCCGCATTAGAATGTAGCCATGCTTCCGTTACCGAGGCATTCAGTACTGGGTGGTCACCCAAGGTATGTACAGAGGAAACAAACTGTGACCGGCTCCCTTGTGCTGCATGGATCAACACTCGGGGGTAGGCCTGCGCAGCTTGCTGCCGTGCATCCACAAAGTTGTAAATGGCAACTGGGCGTTCGATATCCGCATTGCGGCTTACCGAAATAAAGGCACCATCTGTGGCAAATACCGTATTCAAAGCCGTAAATGGATCCGAGGTAGCCAGCGCAACTTTCCCGAATACAGCCTGAAAGATATCATCTTGCTTCTCCGAGGCATGCGCCAAGCATTCTATAGTAATGCCTTCGGTGCCCGAAAGATCCGAAAGATCATTGCGGTACTGGCCGTTCACTAGTACAATGCGGTCAGCCTCTAGTCCCGGGATAAAGAAAGGCGTGATGTCCTCCAAGGTCACTTTACCTGCAGCCGTGGTGGGGCCCACAGAAAAGTGCTTTTGCAAGGCTTTGGAGAAGTTCGTGAACTTATACTCCTCTGCCTTCGCTTCTGGGAAGTTTACTTCTCGCAGGGCCTCTATGGCTTGGTTGCGAACGTCTTTCCAAGAGTCATTTACCGCAGGGGCTTCCCAGGTATCGTAATGATCCAAGGTAGAAGCCGTCAGGGCCTGTGCATCGGTTACTTTAGTCATCATGCGGCAGTCCTGATTTAGGCGTTATCTACTTCGGCTTTAATCCAGTCGTACCCTTTCTCTTCCAATTCCAGGGCTAGCTCCTTGGTGCCGCTTTTTACAATCTGGCCTTTGTACAGGACGTGCACGTAGTCAGGCTCAATATAGTCTAGCAAACGCTGGTAGTGGGTCACCACTACAAAAGCACGGTCTTTATTGCGCAGGTCATTTACTCCTTTGGCTACAATCTTCAGCGCATCGATGTCCAAACCGGAATCGGTCTCATCCAGAATAGCCAATTTGGGCTCCAACATCGCCATTTGGAACACCTCGTTCCGCTTCTTCTCTCCGCCGGAGAATCCTTCGTTGAGTGAGCGGCTCAAAAGTGCCTGTGGCATATCTACCATGGCCATTTTCTGCTTCATGATCTGCAAGAAGCCTACGGCGTCCAACACGTCCTGGCCACGGTGCTCGCGGATGGCGTTGATCGCCGTTTTCAAGAAGTTGGTGGTGGTCACCCCAGGTATCTCTACCGGATACTGAAAGGCCAGAAAAACACCCTCCCGCGCGCGCTCTTCAGGAGCCATCTCCAACAAATCCTCACCGTCCAGGTCTACCGCACCGTCAGTTACCTCGTAGTCCTCGCGGCCTGCCAGTACATTGGCCAGGGTACTTTTGCCAGAACCGTTAGGGCCCATAATGGCATGTACCTCACCGGCTTTTACTTCCAGGTTGATCCCTTTCAGGATAGCTTTATCTTCTACAGACGCGTGTAAGTTGTTGATTTTCAGCATCTCGAATTTTCTTAGTTAAAAGTAAAGGCCACTCTAACGGGGTAGAGGGCCTTCGATTTATGTATAAACAAGTTCCTTTCTTTAACCTACGCTACCTTCCAAGGTAAGGGCCAGCAGTTTCTGAGCCTCCACCGCAAACTCCATGGGTAGCTTGTTCAGTACTTCCTTGGCGTAGCCGTTCACAATCAGCGCTACGGCATCTTCCGTATCAATACCCCGCTGATTGAGATAGAAGATCTGGTCTTCCCCAATCTTAGAGGTAGTGGCCTCATGCTCTACCTGAGCAGATTTGTTTTTGATATCAATGTAAGGGAAGGTGTGTGCACCACACTTATCACCCATCAGCAAAGAATCACATTGGGAGAAGTTACGCGAGTTTTCTGCGCGTTTCATTACTTCTACCTGACCCCGGTAGCTGTTTTGGCTTTTTCCGGCACTTACCCCCTTACTCACAATGGTAGACTTAGTGTTCTTCCCGATGTGAATCATTTTGGTGCCCGTGTCGGCTTGCTGCATGTTGTTGGTTACTGCAACAGAGTAGAATTCACCGATGGAGTTATCTCCCTTCAATATGCAGCTAGGGTATTTCCAAGTAACGGCAGACCCCGTTTCTACTTGCGTCCAACTGATTTTACTATTGTCCCCGGCGCATATTCCGCGCTTGGTTACAAAGTTGTAAATCCCGCCTTTGCCGTCTTTATCACCAGGGTACCAGTTTTGTACCGTGCTGTACTTCACCTCTGCGTCTTTCGCGGCGTATATTTCCACTACCGCGGCGTGCAATTGGTTTTCGTCCCGCATGGGAGCCGTACAGCCTTCTAGGTAGGACACGTATGATCCCTCTTCGGCTACAATCAAGGTGCGTTCAAACTGCCCCGTATTAGCCGCATTGATACGGAAATAGGTGCTCAGTTCCATAGGGCATCGTACCCCTTTGGGAATGTAGCAGAACGAACCGTCACTAAACACCGCAGAGTTGAGGGCCGCGAAATAGTTGTCATGAGTAGGTACTACCGACCCGATGTATTTCTTGATCAGCTCAGGATGCTCTTGTACCGCCTCGCTAAAGGAGCAGAAGATAATTCCTAACTCAGATAAAGTCTCTTTGAAGGTAGTAGCTACCGATACGGAGTCAATTACTGCGTCTACCGCTACCCCAGTTAGGCGCTTTTGCTCTGTCAGAGAAATTCCCAGCTTCTCAAACGTAGCCAACAGCTCAGGATCTACTTCATCCAGACTCTTAGGCTTGGCGGCTTGCTTGGGGGCAGAGTAATATTTTATGCCTTGGTAGTCTACCACGGGGTAGTCTACGTTGGGCCATTTAGGTTCTTTCATCTGAAGCCACTGCTTGAAAGCATTCAGTCGCCATTCCAGCAACCATTCTGGCTCCTCTTTTTTAGCGGAAATGAACCGGACAATGTCTTCGTTCAACCCGGGAGGGGCCTCATCCGCTTCGATGTTGGTAGTCCAGCCGTATTTGTATTCCGAACTAGTAAATTCATCAAGGATTTGTGCGTCCTTACTCATCCGCAAGTATTTAGAATAAGTTTAAATAAACTTCACAAAGGTAAACAGATTTCGCCTAGGAAAGTTTCTTTAGCCCATAAAATCAACCTATGGTAATATAGGCTACGGTTATTTCTCTAAGTAATCCCGACACCTTTGTCAAGCATCAAAGTTCTATAACCTAGGGGACAAAAGAAAGTTTTGACTATAATCCGTAATAGTAATACTATCAGTTGGTTGTGGATAAATATACCCTGGCTGAGTGGCTAAATTTTAGCGTAGAATTGGAGCGGGGCAGGGGAGTGAGACGTGGTGGCTAG
>JBCBHI010000491.1:0-4448 GCA_038525885.1 Bacteroidota bacterium | reverse complement strand
CCGAAGCTACTGGAACCATAGCTTCAGCGACAGTTTCGAAGGCGAAGGAGGAACCCTCCCAACTACAGGCCCAGCCTTTACAGCGCAAAGCAGATTCTTCACCTAACACTCACGACTCACACTCCGCACTCAATACTGCCCTTCCTGCCCAACGAAAAGCTGACTCCGCATCACATGATCCCACACTCCATACTCACACTCAAAACTCCTCTGGCCTTCCTCCCCAACTCAAAGCCGGAATAGAATCCATGTCCGGTCTCTCCATGGACGACGTTACCGTCCATTACAACTCCGATAAACCCGCCCAGCTACAAGCCCACGCATACGCCCAAGGCACCGATATCCATCTGGCCTCCGGCCAGGAAAAGCACCTACCCCACGAGGCCTGGCATGTAGTGCAGCAAAAGCAAGGGAGGGTGAGTGCTACGGTATTTAGCCCTAAACTTGATTCAAGGATTAATAACATTACCCACTTACAGGATGGAGTAATGAAACCTATTCAATTTGAAATTATTGCCCCTCCAAGAGGAACCTTGGTTTGCGCATACCATACATGGATGGATTTTGCAGAAACCAGGGATGACCTTCCACTAGGAATTTGGGGAAATCAACAAATACGGGATATAGTAAACGATTATATTAATCAGTTTGATTGGATACCGGCTCAACAAGTCGTAGATCATATTCTAATGGTTTGGAATCAACAGAATATACCTGAAGGACATGTACTAGGGGGAGATCATTTAACTCCAGACCAGATAAGAAGGGTACGAACAGGGCAACAATTGAATGAAGTAGATCGACAAATGATTGAATTAAGAAGTCAATTTGGACTTAACCTTGACTTCTTAGACCCATAACCATTATTGATTGATGGCGCCATGGAAAATTCGAAAATCGATAAAAGAGTGTGTGCCGAGACTACTCCTGGCTCAATTTTTGGCTTGATTAACATAATAACATTGATACCAACTGCTCGCCAGATTGAGTAAAAAACCACCATTTTTTTGTACACTTTAAAAATTATCGAATTATTCAAATAGCCTATTTATTTCATCAAAGAAAACCCAACTTCATCACCAGGGACGATAAGCGAACCATTTAAGAAGGGGGATCGTATAGTGAAATCCATCTGTCTTTCTTCTACTTTCAACACCCTAGACTATTACCCCACTGGTATGGAATTTACTTCCTTGCCATTCTACCCACTGAAAAATTCCCTTCCAACATGCATTTATCAAGTTTGAACCAGCTAATTTGAAGCAGAACAGGTTATGAGAGGATACCACAACTACTCAGTCTGAATCGTATAGTTTTGGGCCTGTGGTGTGGCCAGGAGCTACCGGAGGCGCGGCGGAGAAATAGTTATCTATCTCCCACTTAAACAACTCTTGTGCAGACCGCTAGAGATAGAACTCCAACCTACAGCGATGCTCTTTACAATACAGAATGTCCTCCACCCAGTATCCTTCCTGTCCCGGAATCTTCAATTCAATCTCCCTCTTCCAATCCTGCGAGAGAAAGCACCGTCCTTCCCTGACCTCTTCCATAAATTCTCCCCGCCAGGCATAGCATATCTATAAGCATTTATGTATAATTCTAATTATCCTAATCCCGGCACACACCTACCTCTAGCCTATGCCCCAACAAACCTACACCGTGATGGTCAGCAGCACCGCCCGCGACCTACCCGACTACCGCCAAGAAGTATGGGATGCTATTGCCCGCCTGAGCATGCTCCCCGTCATAATGGAGCACCTGTCGGCGGCCGATGCCAACGCGGTGACGGAATCCTTATCCATGGTAGACCGGGCGGATATCTACGTGGGCATTCTGGCCCACCGCTACGGCACTATTCCCGAAGGACACGATAAACGGAGATGGAGTACCGCCAGGCCTCCTTCGATCCTTCGCAGCACGAGCCCATCCCGGAAGTAAGGTTGGAGGATTTTTGAGGCTAGTAACCCCACCTTACCAGGGTCCCCAGCACCCTAGCGAGAGCAAGAAGAGCCCCTTGCTAGTAAGGGGGAACCTTAAGCAAAAGCGACCCTGGTAAGGTTTCCGTCGGCACAGACCGTGATTATGTTTGGGCACCCCCATGTTTAAGAGATAACTCCCTGGGGCCGTATCAAAAGCCAGGCGTAAAATTGAGGCGCCAATCAATCCTTTCCTTCATCAGGGAAAGGTGGCCGGAGGTCGGAAAGGGTTTTTATTTATCGGAAGCCCCCAATTAGCACGCTAGAGATATTTTTCTTACCGATGAGGTTTTAACCCCTTCACCCTTCGGGAGCTTCCCCTCATCAGGGGAAGCAATATCCAAAGATTCTCTGGCTGCAAAATCGCAATAGTACCCTTTGATACGGCCCCGCCCCGGTAAACCCAACCTTCCAGCTGGAATATTAACCAGATTCTTAAACCCCAACTTTGTAACCCCACTGGCATGGAAGTTACTTCCGTGCCGTCCTAGCCGCTATAAGAGCCCTCTCCAACGCGCACATCTCGAGTTCATCCCAGCTCAGCTTGAAGCTCTTTTTAAATGGAACAGGTTGTGAGCGGGCACGATAACCGCTATTTTTAGGTTAATCCTATAAAGTAGTTCTATGTCCACACAAGAGCAGGTACTCAAACAGATGGCTATGCTGCCCGAGGCAGCCCAGCACCAAGTATTAGAGTTTGTACAAGCCCTGCTTGGGCAGCAGATGGGCGCGTCAAACCAAGAGCATGAGCAGGCCCTTCGGCAACTTATACGGGAGCGAGAGGCTGCCTACGATTCTAACCCTAAGCAAGCCCGTCCAGCAGCCGAATCCGATGCCGAGCTAAAGGCTCGATTTGGCTGGTAAGCTAAGTATGAGTCAAGATACTCCCTTTGCCATTTCGGTAGATACTGCAGCAGATAAAGATTTGGTAAAGGTACATTGCTGGTATGAAGCTGAATCCAACGCACTTGCAAAGTCTTTTTTTAAACATTACGTCCAACAACGGAACAGGATTTCCGAACAACCATTCCTTTATGCCCGCTTTGAGGGAAATGTGCGTAGATGCGCCTTAAAAAAATTCCCCTATCATATCTATTACAAGGTTCTCAAAGACCAGCGTCTCATCGTAATCCTTGCTGTATTGCATCAGCATCAAGACACTAGCCAACTTGCCGAACGGTGGAAATAGCTGCTAAAACTGGACTCAACCGCCCAAACCCACAGATGCAAGCATATCCTAAAATATTGATGTTGAGGTATCATCTCGTCGCTTCAATTCTTCACAATTGCAACGAAACTTTAGTGAAGGTCCATCACCTCAATCATCTATCCCTCCAGTAAAGCCTCAACCATATTGAATACTCTTGGCAAACAAGACTAACATAATCCCATTAACACATTATCAAATTACCACCTTCCCACATTCATTCCGTTTATCGAAGAAAAACCCGCCTTCATCCTCAATCTCCCCTCATTCATCGCCAGGGGCGATTCTGCAACTACTTGAGCAGGTACTGATGTAGTGCGGTAAGCTCCACGTAGAGGTTTTGATGTAGTGCCCCGGAGGCCAAGATGTAGTCTGCAATGCAGGACGAAACGGATTTCGTGCCCACCTTGCTGCCACAATTTACTGACATCGAAAACCTAAAAACTACAATATGAAAGCCATGCGTATCCTCCTGGCAGGGGTGGCTTTACTCACGCTTCTGCCTATGACGGCTACCGCGCAGATCGTATCTGCGGGCAGCGGTAGCTACACCACTACCTTCCCGGAACCGCCCGTACCGGGCCGCCGGGAAATGCCTCGCGGTACCGCCTTCGGCACCGAAGCTGTACCCAAGGTAAGCAGCAACCTGGCGGGCCAGCCCGTACCCACCAACGACTGGTGGAGTACCTTGGTCTGGACCACCGCCACCAGCACCAGCCACGGTTGGCCTTTCTATGCGTATCCGATGAGCTTCCGCAGCCGCCCCGACGGGTTGGCTGTGGAGCTAACCGTGCCTACGGCCGGACCAAGGCAGTACAAGCAGCCCATGAGCGAGGCCTTCCCCATAGTGGTGGGCGTGCAGGGGCTGGGCACCTCCGAAAGCCTGGTACACGACTTCAGCGACTGGACGGTCACGGCCGCCTGGTTTGAGGGCGGCCACAACTTCACCGCCACCATCGGGATGGGCATGCCCTTCGTGTACTTTGAGAAAGGCAGCAGCGAGACCGCCGTGGTGAAAGTAAACTTCGGCTCGCAGGTAACGGTGAACGGCAACGTGATCCTGATCGAAAACAACATGAACGGCGCCGACTACGCCGTGTACGGCCCGGCCGGCTCCACCTGGAGCGGCAACGGCGGCGAGTATACCAGCACGCTCAATGGCAAAAACTACTGGAGCATGGCCCTGCTGCCCTCGGGCGTAGCCCCCACCACGGCCGCCGCCGACTGGGCGCAATACGCCATGGTATTGCCGGGGAATACCATGG
>JBCBHI010000490.1:248-4452 GCA_038525885.1 Bacteroidota bacterium | reverse complement strand
AATGAATCTCGGTAGAAACACGTAGATTTCTAACATAGTTCATCAAAAAAGACCGGAAAATAGACTTACCTGGTCAGTATGTAGACCCGCTAAGTTAGGTAGAAGGAAGGGATGGGTTTTTCTCCAAATTGCCGGATATTTTGGCGTACAACTCACTGGGTTTGAATGGCTTGCTGAGGTAGTCCGTCATGCCCACGGTTTTGGATTTTTCTTGGATATCCACAAAGGCATCGGCCGTGAGGGCAATAATGGGTACCTGCTGGAAATAGTCACCTTCCATTTCGCGAATGAGCCGGGTAGCGGTGAGGCCATCCATGATGGGCATCTGAAGATCCATGAAGATCATCTGGTAGGCTTGAGATTTTACCAGCTCCAGCGCCTCTTTGCCGTTTACGGCCAGGTCATAGTCTATCTTGGCCAGGGAGAGGAACCGCTTCACGATGAGCTGGTTGGCCGAATTATCCTCCACTACCAGAATCTTCAAGTTCAGGTGCTCGAAGTTGGGTCTGCCCAGGATTCCCTTACCCTGATCGGGCAGCTTGATATTGCCGGGTTTCAAGCGCAGGTCGAAATAGAATTCGGAGCCCTTGCCGAGTTCGCTTTCTAGTTTGATCTCGCTGCCCATGAGCTCTAGCAGCCGCTTGCAGATGGTAAGGCCTAGCCCGGTGCCGCCGTACTCCCGGGTAATATCGCCATCGGACTGCTCGAAGGTCTCAAAAATGCGGGATTGGTTCTCCCTGGAAATACCGATGCCGGTATCTTTTACGGCGATCCTGAGTATATAGTCCTGCTCTAGTTTCTCCTTCAGCGCCACGGTCACTTCCACATCCCCGTTTTTGGTGAACTTAATGGCATTGCCCATCAGGTTGAACAGGATCTGGCTGATGCGGGTCACGTCTCCCACAAATACCTTGGGTATGGTAGGGTCGTAGTCGGCAATCAGTTTTACCATGCTCTCCTGAGCGCGGTATATGAGGCTACGCTTGATGTTGTGAATGATGTAATACAAATCGAAGGGGGCGACATTGAGGGTGAGCTTCCCGGATTCAATTTTGGAAATGTCCAGTACATCGTTGATGATGGTGAGGAGGTTCTCGCCCGAAAAACGCAACAATTCCAAGTTCTCGATTTGGCCGGGTTTGGGATCTTCGGCCAGTAGAATCTGGGCAATACCGTTGATGGCATTGAGGGGAGTCCTGATTTCGTGACTCATAGTGGCCAGGAAGAGTTCCTTGGCTTTGGAGGCCTCTTCGGCCTCTTCTTTGGCCAGTCTCAGTTCCTCTTTTTGCAGTTCGGACTGGGTGATGTCCTCGGTCATCATGATGATGCCCCCCACGGTATTCTCATCAGCGTACCAGGGGCTCACTTCCCACTTCAGGAACTGCAAGGTGCCGTCGTGCATCCGGGAAATGGCTCGGGGGCAGGAACGCACCTCCCCATTCAGGGCTTCCTGATGGATCACCTCCCAGTCATCCCCCGTATTGGGAAACAACTCATGGTGGGTCTGCCCTACCAAAGTCTTGCCTTCCAGGCCATATACTTCAATCCACCGCTGGCTTGCTACGATGTATTCTATCTTGGGGTTGAACAGGGCGATGGCGGCGGGGGCGCGTCTCACAAAGGCCTTCAATTGGGTGTCCAATTGCTTGCGCTCATCGATATCCATTACCCCGCGGATAAACTCCACGGTGTTGCCTTGCTTATCTTGCTTTGTAGCTCCGCTTACCTCTATCCACTTATACTCACCCTGCTCGGTTTTTACGCGCAACTCCACGTTTTGCAGGGCGTCGGTGGCCTCGGTTTCATTGGAACTACTCTGGAGTAAATGAAGGTCGTCTGGGTGAACCAAGCTTTCGAATGACGCGGGCATTTCTGCGGGGCCTTCCGGAGGGTAACCCAATATTTGGAAGAGACGGTGGCTCCAGCTTTCCCGCTCGTTCCCTTGCGTGCGGGTCCAGATTCCCACCTGGATGGTACGATTGAGGAGTTGCAGGCTGTCTACCTTGGTTTCTTCTCTTTGCAGCGTGGCTTTGAGTTTTTTCTGAGTAATGAGTAGCTGGCGGGCGTACCTACGGATAATCACCAAGGTGATCAGCAATACCATGGAGGCGGCAAACACCACCGCCACCATCACCATGCGGTTAGCGGTCTTTAGGTTCGCTTGAATATTGGTACTCTCTTGCTTTGCCAGCTGTTCGTACCGATTGGTGGTTTCCTCCATTTGGGGCAAGAACTCCGATTCCAGCACCATCAACTCTTGTAAAGCTTCTGCTGACAGCCTGGAAGCTGTGGTTTGGTTAAGGACAGTCGTGGCTTCGAAAATACTAGGCACCAGGGTATCCAAGGATATAAACAGGGTAGCCAAGGGAGCAGGCAAGCTACCTTGGTTCTCCAGGGAGGCATTGATCTGCTTGAGTTTTTGATGGGCCGAGTAAAATACTTCGGACAGAGAATCTAGTCGGGCACTATAGAGTTCGTTGGCGGTATCGGTAGTGCTAAACAGAAGTGCGTTCTTCACAATGTTTTGACTCAGCATCCGCTGCCGGCCACTTACATTGATGATTTCGCTGTACTGCTGATTGGTATGGATAAGGGCGTTTTGCTCTCGGTCTTGAATAATGGCCACGGTGATCACCAAGGATACCCCTACCATGAAACTTGCTACCAGTCTCTTGATGACACTATTTAGTGGTTTTATATTTCCCATCGCCTTCAATGCGAGCACAATTTGCTACGAAAATAGAGGGCAATTGGAGAAATCCCAGTTCCTGCCAGGGGATTTTACAATTGGACTTCAAGTAAGGTTTTCTCAAAAAACAGAGACAAAACCGCTTTAATAATTGGTAAGATCACAATTTCATGTCTGTCTGGCTTACAGGGCCTGGCCCCTCCCGGGTGGTATTTGGGAAGTCAATTAAGTAAGTATGGGGTCTTGTATTTACCTAACGACTTACTTAGTCTGCTTGCAACCATTCCATAGTCTCTTTTTCATCCTGGAAAAACCGGGTGGAGATAAGCTCCTTCGCTTGTTCGGTTTCAAAGGTCTTTTTGTGGGTCACCTCCGAGAAAATATGCTGAGGAATGAGAAACCCCATCTTCTTCACCCCAGCATGATGATACCTTGGCAGGATTTCTTTATCGTGCCAATCTTGTAACTCTTGGGTTAGGGTTATCCTTTGGTACACTGCATCTACAAATAGAGTGGTTGGGCACTTTTGCTCAATCAAGGAAGCATACAGTTCCAATGATTCTTTAAACTTTTGGTGAGAAGTCAGTTTATCCTTCCATTTGAACTTGATCATGGATAAACTTTCATCATAGACTATGCGTGCATACTCATTGTTGTGTAATTGAATTCCTTCCATCGTTACGTTGTAAATAGATAAATGCCGATTTATTGTTTTATAACGATTAACTGTAGGGTATTAGAATTTGTTATTAAGCTCTTGAAGTAGGAAATGCTTTCAAAAGGGCCCGGCAGCGGGGATGTCACCTTTAAAAATACTGTTGAAATCATGACTAAACCTACACCCTGGATTTATGGATTGGATCCGTATTTGCCCTAAACATGACCATAAAAAACCCCAAACTATGAGCTCAGGGTTTTCGTCAATCTGGTGAAATAAGCACTGCTATCGGTGGGAAGAAGTACGAAAAACCAAGCCCTCGCTTTGCAAGGGCTTAGGCTTTTCAATACACCCCCAATGGTCTTCAAAGCTGGATCTTTAGTTTCTGGCTGCTAGGGCTACCCGGTATATGGTGTAGACTATCGGCCTGCCAAACCTGGTGGGATACAGCCCTTGCGTTGGTCCCTTCTGTAAGCTCAACATCCTTAGTGGAGCTGGTCAGTTGCTGGCCCATGACTAACGGACCTAATACTACCGAGCCACCGGCCGTACCTACAGCCAATAGTACTCTTGCAGGTAGGGAAAGAAACGACTGATTCACTCTTTTTTCCATGATATTATGGTGTAGGTCTTTGATAAAAAGGGCTGATAATTAGATAATTACACCCTAACAAAACCTGCAGGGCCATGAGAAAAGCCCATAAGTAAACTGTCAGGAAGCTGGTTCACCTTGGTAGATGAAAGATCGGTTTTTTCTGCTGCAAGAGGCCCATGGAGTAGCTAAGCAAATGCTGACGATAAATCTGATCAATTCGTCACGTATCTGGTAAGCAAGCATGGAAGGAAGAGAATGCATC
>JBCBHI010000490.1:0-238 GCA_038525885.1 Bacteroidota bacterium | reverse complement strand
CACATCCTAAGTTGGAATGCTATCACTGCCAAATGGAATCAAAAACATCCATGAAAACCGAATGCAAGGCAGAAAATAGAATCCGGTTCTCTGTTGCGATTACTCCAAAAGCATGGCCTTTGGCAATGTCTAGTAACTAAGATCAAGGTTGGAAGGGACAAGTGAACTGACTAATACCTAAGGGATTTGGCAATACCATCTGCTATATTATGTACTCAAGGCTTACCAAGCCTTGAGT
>JBCBHI010000489.1:0-4459 GCA_038525885.1 Bacteroidota bacterium | reverse complement strand
GAAGGGCTTAGTGAGGCTAGCTCAGCTACAGAAGGCAGCCTGATGAGTTGGGAGTCTCCTACCGACGAGTTATTGCAAGATTATTAGAATTAAACACACAAATGATGACCAAGTACTTACTAATCGTGGCCTTTGTAGGGCTGACCGGAACTCTTGCCCTGGGCCAAAGTGTCTTTGAGAAATACCTGCCAGACCCGGAAATGGTGTTTGCTTACCGGGATGAAATAGAACTGACTGACCGCCAGGCTCAGCTGATTAGGAGTGATTATGAAACCAATCTGGTGCCTTTTCAAGCTATGAAGCTTGAGCTGGACCAGAAGGTAAGAGAAATGGCAGCTCTGCTAGAGGAGATGGATCCTGATAAGGAGGAAGCCATGGCGTTGATGAGTGAAATGATGGTTTTGGAGACCAAAATCAAGACCCTGCGGCTTGAGACCTTGCTAGCGGTACAAGAGGCACTTACGCTAGACCAACGGGAATATCTAAGGAAGCATAAGCCAGATGGCGCGAGAGATTGGGAGCCAACTTTTCGTATTGATCCCATGCCGGATGTGAAAATCACGCTGCGTGACCGACGTGCAGATTCTAAAAATCCGCTGATTCTATTGCGGGTAGATGAGGAATTCTACAAGATGAGTCGTCTACAACTAGGCGCATTAGATACCAATGAGATTGAACTCATAGAGGTGGTGAAAGACAATGCTGCTTTGGAGGCATTTGGTAGGGAAGCCCGGGACGGGGTGATTGTGTTGCAGTTGAAGACCAACCGGATCCCTAGGGGCGCAAAGAAATTTGAACGAGGATAAGCATTGCCAGCTGCTCAGTGGATACTAATTGGTGAATTCATTGCTTCGCAACAACAAATCATAGTTTACAATTGGTGTCGATAGTACTATCGGCGTGGACAAAACAAAAGAGGCTACCGGTTCGGATAGCCTCTTTTTCGTAGGACAGGGGTATCAATTCTGAGGAACCAGCGGGGTCCGAGTTTACGGATACAATCACTCTCAGTCGGGTGGCAGATGCCATTTTTCGGCTAATCCAAATGCTGTGAGCGAGAGTGAGAGTCTGAAATTCCATCCTAGAATACCGATTAAACCTTTTATTTAGAAAAATCTCAAAGGAACTTTCTTCTCAACCAAATAATAGCAAAAAGGTGTCTTATATTTCTCTACATAAAGAGAATACCCCAAAAAGAAACAATCATGCAGATTAATCAACAAATTAAAAGTTTCGAGCAGCTCGCTGATTACGTTACCCGCAGGATTTTACCAAAGGAAGAGAAGAATGGATTTCCCAACCCGACCGAGACCTGGAAGCAGTGGCAAGCTTCGGAAGGGGCTGAAGAAATAAGAGCACTTTTCAAAAGAGGGTTTATCATACCTTATGGCCCTATTATAGGCATTGATGGCAATCCCAAGGCGGGACTATTACATGAGACGCCACTCTTTGGCTATGTGGCAGGTACTTTTGGTGGCTGTTTGTACAATCCCAAAAACGGGATAGCTATTTTTCCTTTCTCTGGCACTATGGCCTTCATAGAAGGTTTAGAATCGGCCAAGCGAGACGTAATGAGCCTGGATGAATACTTACAGATGTCTCCTACAGAGGTAAGAGACCTATTCAGCAAAAAGCCCGATGAATATAGCTGGCGCCGGTGGGGCCTGGCCAGTTTTTTCCATTCTCTCCAGTTGTGGACAGAGCACGTAGAGAAGCCTGCGGTGACTAAGGTGCAGATGGGACTGACTCGGGAGTTGCGTGGCAACTGGGACGGAACTATTCTCCATGTGGCCATGGCCGGTGCCATCATTGCCTTGGCAAAGCAAGGGCTCAAAATCCACTACCAGGCATTGCCTAAAACGGATATCGCTACCAAATCTGCTCTGGAAGCCAACCGTGGCGCATTCGAAGCTGCGGGTGTGAAGTTTATTCCTGTGGGTAACCTTGATCTGGATATGGTGTTGAAGCTGAATAGCTATACAGTGCCTGCTTATATTGAGCTGATGGAAGAAGAACTAGGAAAGCAAGCTTAGAATTTTATAGTACAGGCCCTAAGCCTGGAGTCAGGCATAACACATCATGTGAGGGAACGGAATGAATCCGTTCCCTTTTATTCTAGTCAAGTAGCCCATTGCTAAAATGGATTTTACGATAACCCGCTGTATATCTTATGCTCCAGTGGGAGCCAGCGGGAAACTGAAAGAGGATTTCTCCAAGTCGAATTCCAATTCTATCGGCACAAAATCGGCGGCCGTTTCATCTGCTACGGGCCTGCCACTGCCGTAGTTCTTCTGCCAGTCGGGGTCCGAGTTTACGGATACGATTACTCGCAGTCGGGTGCCAGGTGCCATTTTTCGGCTAATCCAAATGCTGTGAGCGAGAGTGAGGGTAACGGGCTCCCCTGGTGTAAGTAGTTGGCGTTCTTCCTGTTGGTGAGCGTAGCTGGCACGCTGCAGTACCTCGCTCATCTTCATCATTTCCCCAGTAGGGCTCACTTCCATGAAATACACCTTGAGGTCTACATCCTTTACATTGGGGGTAAAGGTGAGCTGTACCTGAGGTTTGCCGGCGATTACCAACTCCTCATCCAAGGGTTCAGAATCCCATACCAGGCCTTCTTCTAGAAAATGCGGCAGCAACTCCTTCTCATGGAGCAGGATGTTGAAGTTGAGTTTGTCGAGGGAGTCGGTCGTAAAATCTTCCGTCAATAGAGCCGTACCGGCTTCTGGGGCATCGCCCAAACTTGCGGGGCTAGACCCGGGGTTACCCACTGGGAACATGGTGAGCGTATCCGAAATGGCCGACACAGCGGGTAGGTGTTGCCAGCCCTTACCCATGATGTAGTGGTTTACCCGGTCTTTCAGCACTTCAGGCTTGGGCCCGTCACGCATTACGTAGTCAAACCAGTCGTATATAACGGTGAAGAAGTCCGTGACTGCATCGCGGGGTAGCACAATATCTCCTACCACTCCCCGGGTTTGCAATCCTTGGCCGCCCCCATGGTCATAAGGCCCTATGACCAAGTAATGATTGTCCACCACCTCAGGCTTGCCATAGCGGTTATGCATTTCATAGTAGTGCAGCGCACCCCGTTGGTCATCATCAAAGAACCCAGTGGTAGTAAGGATAGGAATGTCAATGGCCGCAAACTCTTCAGGGGAGGAAGCCACCATGTCCTTCCAATAGTTGTCATAGTCTGGGTGGTCTAGCCACCGCTGGTAAATCTTATCTGGGGCCTCATCCAAGGTATCCAAAACTCTAACCGAGGCATCACTGGTGTACCATTGCATAAACAGGCTGTCCCAGTAGGGTTGGTTACTGAAGTCAGCTATATCCATTAGGTTGCTATTGGTCACAAAATTGATCCACTGCAAGGCGTAGTTCATAAATACCCGGTTGTGAGAAGGGTAGTCCACCCCAATACCCACAGAAACCTGCGGTACCACCGTTTTCAGGGCTGGGTGTGGGTTTTTCAAGGCAGCCCACTGTGAGAAACCTAAATAAGAACCTCCGTGCATACCCACCTGTCCGTCACTCCAGGGTTGTTGAGTTATCCAATCAATTACCTTGGGTAGGTCTGTGGCCTCCATTTCAAAAGGGGCAAACTCTCCATCACTCAGCCGGATTCCCCGTGGGAAAACCACCATACCAGCATACCCTCGTTCGGCTCCCCAATACTGGTAAAAATCGATTTCCATATCCGCCACGTAGGGGTTGGCTTGCAGGGAGGTAGGCAGAGGTCCCTCAGCACCTTTGGGCATTACCACATATCCGTCTAGCATTACCCCGTCTCCTACCGGTATTTGCAAAGAATCCATGACCAAGAACTTATCATCACGGAAATCCTGTATGAAGGACTCATTCACCTCATTCAGCTCTCCATACACCAGATTATTGACGTAGGCATTGATCAACTCATCCACCTCGTGTCCCGATACAGAATCTACGCTGTCTAGCTGAGTAAGCTGGGCTTCCCAGATACCCGGATAATTGAAAATGGAGTAGCCACTTTGCAGGTACCATGGCAAATAGTAGGGCGTATACATATCTCCCGGATTAGCCTCCTGGTACAGGTTTTTCACATACTCCTCTTCAAAGGCTTCGGTGCCCATAGGCGCCTTTTCAGTAGCCTTTGCGTAGCTTCTGAACGCGCCCACATCAAGACCTGCCCATACGGTAAGGTATTCTTCCCGATGGAAGGAGGTATAGGCATCCATATAAGAATAGGCCTGAGGGAAGTTGTCTGCTGTGATAGCCAGTTTGAGCCGGATACCATGAAACTCACTAATGGCATTCATAGAATCCCGGGGACTCAGGTTGGCCTCGGAAGGGACTTCCGCAATGTTTTCGTAGGCTGCCAGCCGCGATTGTGCCAATGCCTTGAGCTGCTCAGCAAATAACTCCGGTTGGGTAGAATCATAAACGGGTGCCTTGTACCTAATTGAGTATTGTTATGCCC
>JBCBHI010000488.1:0-4466 GCA_038525885.1 Bacteroidota bacterium | reverse complement strand
TTCCAATACAGACTTGTATACGGGCAGTTTCCCTGCCGACTACGGCAACGCAGTCGGTGGTGTATTTGATGTGCGTTTCCGCAATGGGAATACCGAGAAACGGGCGCACAGTATACAAGCTGGGGTTTTAGGGGTGGGTATAGCCACAGAGGGGCCTATTGGTAAATCAGGCAATACCTCCTACCTGGCCAACTACCGGTACTCTACTACGGGCATTCTGTCCAACTTTTTCCCAGTAGGTGTGGTGCCCATCTTTCAGGATTTATCCTTCAAAATCCACCACAAAGGCAAAAACGGCGAGCAGGTGAATGTCTTTGGTTTGGGGGGAATTGCCTTCTTCCGGTTTTTCCCGGAGCTGGATACGGCCGTTTGGGATGAAGTGCCCGGTGCCAATGGCGGTACCAACGATACCTTCCGGACCTTTACCGTAGGGGCCTCCTGGCAAAAACCACTCTCAGAGGATACCTATTTGAAAGTAATGGGCGTAGGAACCGGGCTGGAGGTAGACCAGCGTCGCTGGTTTCAGAACCGAGATCTGGTAACCGGTGATACCACCCGCCGCAACTATGATTTCGACGGTCGGCTTACCTTTTCGGCCTTTATCAATCACCGGTTCAACGCTCGGCATACCCATAGAAGTGGATTGATGGTGCACGGCCTGTACACAAATGGGTACATGCGCCGCTCTGCCGAGTTGCTACCCAACGGAGATTTTAGTGGCTTGATGGACACGCTGCGCGTAGGGCAAGGGACCAGCACACTATTTCAGGCCTATTCTCGTTCGCAGTTCTATCTGAACGAGGCCTGGCAACTCAACGCCGGCCTGCACCTGATGTATTTTCCCTACACCGGTGAGGTGTCTCTAGAACCGCGAATGGGAGTGCGCTGGCAGTTGCGGCCCGACCATAACCTGGCCTTATCCTATGGGTTACACAGCCAGGTAGAACCGCTATTTGCCTACGTAAGCCGGCGACCAGCACTAGGCCAGGGCAACGCTTTGCTCACCAACGATCTACGCTTCAACAAGGCCCACCATGTGACACTGGGGTGGTTCCACCAGATAAACGCGCGTATGCGCATGGGTGTAGAAGCCTACTACCAGCATCATTTTAACCTGGTGGTGGGTGAAGATGTACCCGTATCCCGCATGTCGGGTATCGACTTCCTGTTTGAAACCTTCAACCTCAACAACGGTGGCAGAGGCCGAAACTACGGCATTGAGGCCTCACTGGAACGCAGCTTTAGTCAGGGCTATTACTTCTTTGCCAACGGCAGCTTGTTCGAAGCCAACTACATCGGTAATGACGGCATCGTCCGCCCCTCGCTGTACAATGCTGGCTTGGTAAGCAACATAGTGGGCGGCAAGGAATGGGTAGTGGGCCAGAAGAAGGGGAAGCAAAATCTGCTGAGTGTAAACCTGTCGGCTACCTACAGCGGCCCCCAGCGCTATACTCCGCTCGACCTGGACGCTAGCATAGCCACCGGACGCTTCGAGTATTTGTACAGCGAACCGAATTCTTCGGACCAGGAAGCGCTCTTCTTTCTGGATGCATCGATGGTATACAAGTTTAACCGACCACGGTCAAGTTCAGAGCTCACCATCCAGCTCAACAATGTACTCAACCAACGGCCGGTACTAGGTGAGCTGTACGATGCTGATAATCAGGAGGTGGATCAGAATCTGGGCTTGGGCTTTTTTCCACTTCTCAGTTGGAGAATAAATTTTTGATCAATGATCAGTCAGCATCCACTCATTTTTAGCACCGAAATCCAAAAACAACATGGCTCAAACCACTCAAGTTACTTTAGACCATATCCTGATTCGGGTAGACGATTTGGCGTCCGCAGTCGCAGAGTTTGAGTCAATGGGGTTCAAGGTGTACTATGGCAATGCCAAAAAGAATTGCCATCACGCTATGATCTATTTTCAGAATGGCACCTTCCTGGAATTGGTGGACCCCAATAAATTTCCCGGATTATTTCGGTTTCTGGCCAAAAAGGGCTGGTTGGACGCCCTGGGAATCCAATTCAAACGATTTGCTCACTATGCAAAATCGCAAGATCGGTTCCTTGATTTTGCAGTGCTTTCGCAGGATATCCAAGCATTCTACCAGGCTTCTGAAGAGCTGAAACGTTCCAAATTGATGGACATGAAGCGCAAAAACCATGTAGGGGCCCGGGTCGAATGGAAACTGTTTGCTTTTGAGCCCATGGAGCTTCCGTTCATTATGTCTGCTTACACTCCGCACCGATTGCCCGAACCTCAGGCTGATAAGCACGAAAACGGAGTACTGGGCATTCAGCAGATGGCCATTTCTGTACACGACCTGCCGGGCTATCTATCTGCTTGGGAAACTCATTTTGGCCTAGTCCCTACAGCGGACCAACACCTGTCATTGGGTCCGGTGAAACTCACATGGAGTGACCAAGGCAAATACAGAATGAAGGGTATTACCATGCATGGGTCTACGGTTGCCACCGTGAATGAGGATATACTAGCCAACTATGGCATACACTTTACTGAAAAGATTCCTGGTTGATATGGACATTCTACTTTCTAGGCCTAAGGCCTTCGGTTCTCCATTCACTTGCCTGCCTGAGCACAGAAGTAGGAAAGTCCAGGTACCTATCCAAAACGAATATCAAACCATCGAAGAGCCCTCTTTGCTATGTTAAGCCTCACTTTCGTCTGTTTCGCGCTGTCGATTTTCTTACTCTACGCAGCTGCCCAAAGGGTAGAGAACCAGAAAGGCCCGCTTTCGCAGTACTTTGAAGCACGACCACTCCTGTCACGCATTGCCGCATCCCTGCTGATACTTGTAGGGGTGATAGTACTGTCCTACCGCATTGGGACTACCAATGCTCTCCTGGGCACCTTAGTGATCTGGCCCACCTTAGCCTCTCTCACTCTCTTACTTGCCCCAATCATCCGGGTGCCCATCCTATACATGGGCCTCACAGCGGTGGCGGTTGTCATCCTCGAATTCCTCACGCTATAAAACTACCTGCACATGCCTGCTAACAAAAAATACCTCAACCCCTCAGGATGGACCAAGGCCAGTAAGTTTCTGGCGGGCTTCCTGGGAGGACTGATTACGTTGAGTTTCGTAACCATGGCCTTCTCTGTTTGGGGCACCATGGATGTCGTCCTCAGTACCGCCCTTTACTCCTCTTTCATTATCTGGCCTCTGCTGATGCTGCTAGTTTACTGGATCAAAAAGGCTTGGGTATCCTGGGCTCTCTTAGGAGGCATTTCGCTCATCGCCGCATTCTTCTTTTACCTCGGTAACGCCTAAAGCAACCCATCATGGCCAAAGACAAAAGAACCTACAACGTATTTTTCAACGTCCATACCGTATCCGGCATCGTTATTTCGATCGGCCTCTTCGTCATATTCTTGGCCGGGGCATTTGCTCTCTTTCGGAGCGAAATCAACGCCTGGCAGTATAACGTGCCCCATCGTGCGGTGAAAATGGATATTGACTATGAGCGGGTGTTGGCACTAGTAGAAGCTGAAGGATACGCAGTGGAGGGCAGAAGCATCAATATTCGCTACAGCCCCACAGCCCATTACGTGCAGGCCTTTTCGCAGGCCATGGAGCTGGACAGTACCGAGGCAGCAGGTATCCAGGGGAATACCGAGCGAATTCGGATGCGCTTTGATCCTGATACCTATGCCGTGCTCGACGAAGCTCAGAACCGAAGTGGTTTTCTGGGTACTTACATTTACCAGCTCCATTACTTCCGGCAAATTCCGGTAGTAGGCGTCTATATTTCAGGCTTTATTGCCTTATTCTTTGCCTTTGCCGTCATCAGTGGAGTGGTAGTGCACTGGCGAAAAATAGCCACCAACTTCTTCACCTTCCGGATCAAAAGCAGCCTCAAAAATCTTTGGACGGATGCCCACGTGGCCTTGGGTATTTTGGGTTTGCCCTTGCAGTTTATGTATGCCGTCACTGGGGCCTATCTGGGAATTTCCGGACTCGTTTACCTACCCATTTTGTTCCTCCAGTTTCAGGGCGATTTTGATAAAATCGCAGAGGCAGTGAACCCACCCGCAAATCATCTGGAGTTGCCTGCGCCAGAAGCCAATGCCATGGCGCTTGGCATCAATACTTGGGTACACACAGAAGTAGCAACGCTTGATCCTGAGGAGATCCGTTCCCAATCCATCACCATTGATCACTACCAGCAGCCAGAGGCCCACGTTACCCTCAGCACCACATACAAAGGCCAAAGCGAGTTTTTCACTCGCGCCCACAAGACCATACGCTTGGTTGATGGGTTCTTGATTGAAGAAGAAAACCAAGGAGAAGGCAACGCTTTCAATACCACCCAAGAAACCTTGATCAACCTGCACTATGCACGCTACGGGGGCGTGTTTATGAAAATAGTCTACTTCGTCTTGGCACTTATAACCTGCTTTGTGATCATCTCCGGGGTGATGGTATGGTTGGTAGCCCGCG
>JBCBHI010000487.1:0-4469 GCA_038525885.1 Bacteroidota bacterium | reverse complement strand
GGTGGCGCGCACGGATGCTAATGTGTTGATTTTGGGAGAGAATGGCACGGGTAAGGAGTTGGTTGCCAGAGAACTCCATCGGCAAAGTGCCCGCCAAGGGGAACACTTCATTAAGGTGGACCTGGGAGCCTTGTCCGATTCTCTGTTTGAATCGGAACTGTTTGGGGTGAAAAAGGGAGCCTTCACCGATGCCAAGGAGGACCGTGCTGGTCGGTTTGAAGTAGCCAGCGGGGGTACCCTGTTTTTGGACGAGATTGGGAATCTCCCTCCTTCTATGCAGGTGAAGCTGTTATCAGTTTTGCAGAACCGGGAGATCATTCGGTTGGGGGCCAATATCCCTACTGGTATTGACGTGCGGCTGCTTTGTGCTACCAATATGCCGATCAGCGAGATGGGAGATGAGGGCGTTTTTCGGCAAGATTTACTCTACCGGATCAATACTGTGGAAATCCATCTACCTCCATTGCGTAAGCGTTTGGACGACATTCCTCTGCTGGCCAACCATTTCTTGAGTACCTATGGGCATAAGTATCACAAGCCAGAGCTTACCATCTCTGATGACACCATCTCCCATCTGCAGAATTATTCCTGGCCCGGTAACATACGGGAGCTACAGCACGCCGTAGAACGCGCCCTCATTTTGGCCGAAAGTGCCGTGCTGATGCCAGATGACTTTGTACTGAAAGCCCACCGGGCATCGGATAATCAGGTGGTGTCTACTACCACAGTTAACCTTGAAGCCATTGAGAAGGAGACCATCCGTAAGGCCATTCAAAAGAATCAGGGGAATTTGAGCAGTGCGGCCAAGGAACTGGGGATGGGAAGGAGTACGCTATACCGCAAGATGAAAAAGTATGGACTTTAGTTCTGTACGTTGGCAGGTAGTGCTGCGGGTGCTATTTATTTTGGCTTGCGGCTTTGCATCCGGGTACTTTCTATGGTTTACCCCCTACAGCCTGCTGTCTATGTGGTTGGCTTTGGCGGTGGTACTGCAAACGGCCGCTCTGATTCGTCTAGTAGAGCGAGGTAGACAAGAAATGAGCGACTTCTTACTCAATTTGCGCCAGCGCGATTTTACCCCCTCTTATACCCGGTCAGGCAGGCAAGAGGATTCCTTGCACCAAGCTTTTGAAACCATCAATCAGGTATTCCTGAACCTTAACGCCGAGAAAGAGCAGCAAGCCCGCTACTTACAAACGGTGGTGGAGCATGTGGAAGTAGCCCTGCTTTCTTACAATGGTGAGGAAGAAGTAGCGCTGTATAATGCTGCAGCCCAACGCCTGTTTAGAAAACAGTATGTGCGGCTGCTTTCTGCTTTGGATCAGGTAGATCAGGGGCTGTATGAGAACATTCGTGGGCTTGTGGCGGGTGACCAGCGTCTGGTGAAGTTTATGGTAGCCGGGGAACTTCAATATCTGGCCGTGCGGGCTACAGAATTTAAGGTGCAGGAGGAACACTATACCCTGGTATCCTTCTCGGATATCCGCAGTGAACTGGAGGCGCAAGAGGTAGAAAGCTGGCAAAAGCTTATCCGGGTGCTGACCCACGAAATCATGAACTCGGCCATTCCCATCACCACCTTGACGGATGTGACTTACAGCATGCTGTTCACTCCCGAGGGAGAGCCCCGCCCGCTGAGTTCACTGGATGAGGAGGAGCAAGAAGACCTGCTAGGTGGCTTGGAGACCATTGCTCGCCGGAGCAAAGGGCTGGTGTCTTTCATGAATGCCTACCGGGATTTGAATCAAGTACCAGAGCCTAAGTTGAAGCCCTTCAGTGTCAGGCTATTGCTAGAAGGGGTGAGCCGGCTCATGCAGCCTGAGTTTGATGGCGAAGGAACCAAGCTTGAGGTGGAATTGCCTGCCCCCGAGGTAACGGCATTGGGTGATCAGGAATTGCTGGAACAGGTGCTCATAAACATAGTGGGCAATGCTCGGGAGGCAGTAGAAGCGGTGGAGTCTGCCTTGGTTGAAGTTTCGGTGGAAAAGGATCAGGACCGGATTCGGATTCATGTATTGGATAACGGTCCGGGTATTGCGGAGGAGCACCTCGACAAGATTTTCATTCCCTTCTTCACTACCAAGGCAACGGGTTCAGGAATTGGGCTGGCTTTGAGCCGGCAGATCATGCGATTGCATAAGGGATCACTTACCGTGGCTACCCATACAGGAACGGGGACAAAATTTACCCTGGAACTATAATATTAGTTGAATTCTGTTATCTTTGATAAAAAGACAATACCACCCACATGCAGAAAAGTTTTCTCCTCCTCCTTGTGCCTCTATTTGCCCTCTCTTGCCAATCTGGAGATGTGGGTTTTGGGGGCCAGCACAATATCAATAACACCGAAGAAGAGACTGAAGTAACCGTAAACAGCGGTCGCAAAGTAGTATGGGATGGCAATGTGCGTAAGATCATCAACGAAGATGGTACCCTAAAGTCCTCCATGCCCTATGAGAACAACCAACCTCATGGTATTGGCCGTCGGTATTACAAAGATGGGTTGGTGCATCAGGAGATTGAGTTTGTGAGGGGACTGAAGCATGGGCAAGCCAGAACCTACTATCAAAACGGGGATATAGCGGTGGTGAGTGAGTATCGTAGAGGCAAGCTTAATGGGCTCAGAAAACGGTATTCGCCTGCGGGCTTCGTAGTGGCCGAAATCCCCTATTCGGAGGGCAGATTAGGCCTAGGCACCACAGAATACCTGGCTACGGGAGTTGAAAATCATGAAGTGCCTCGTCTGGTGTTTAACCGGAAAAGTACACAGGACCTTACAGTACAGGTAGAAGGGTTTTTCCGTAGTGCCAAATGGTATGTAGGTAATGAAGTTCTGGATGGGAAATTTCTTCGCGATGGGATCAGCCCCTACGAAGGACGGAACGACGGGAAGTTCTTCGATATACGAGTAGACAGATGGCGAGGTAAAGAAATTCCCATTGTAGCTGAGGTGGTAACCTGGCAAGGCAATCCGATGCTTTTGGCTACCAGCTATAAGCTGCGGTAGTTTTCTGTTAGGTATTTAAGACTCTTTCATAGATTCCCATTACTTGCCGGGTAGTGGTATCCCTGCCAAACATTCTGGTGGCATAAGCAAATCCCTTCTCAGTCATTTCCTTTCTCAACTCGGCGTCCTGAGACACCCGTTCTATGGCTTCTGCCAATCCTTGTGGATCATCCGGATCTACGTACATGGAGTCAGGCCCTCCGGCCTCAGGCAGGGATGAGATTTGGGTGGTGATGACGGGAGTACGCGACAAAAGAGCTTCCACTACCGGTATACCAAAGCCTTCGTAGCGGGATGGGTAAACAAACGCGGTAGCGTTTTGGTAGACGGTTCGCAGGGGCTGGGTTTGGTTGACATTGTGAGCCCAAACCAGCAAATGTTCGATGCCTAGTTCATGGGCAAGTTGGAGCAACTCCTGCTTATGGGCATCCCCCTTGCCTACTAGCACCAGCGGTAACTGCAAGGCCGTAGGCAACAGGGCTAGGGCCCTAAGCAATAGACTGAGATTCTTTCTAGGGAAGATGCTTCCCACTACCAATAGATATTTTTCTGGAAGGTCATAGTGCTTGGCTACGGTTTTGAAACTGATCTCCGTTTGAGCACTGTAGAATTCCCGGTGGCAGGCCTGATATACCACAGAGATCCGCTCGGGGTCGGCGTCTAGGTATTTGATGAGGTCCTGCTTGGTACTCTCACTAATGGCAATGATTTGGTCAGCGTGCTGGCAGGCATACCGGAACTTAGCATCAAATATCCATCGGTCTACCTGGCCATAATCCTGAGGATAGATCTGGTAAACGAGATCGTGCATAGTGACCACCGATTTTATCCCAGACCTATGAATGCCAAAAGGGACCTCGTGGCTCAGGCCATGGTACAGGTCAATGCCATCTCTTTTTAGCTGCTTTATAATCCCCCGGCTCCGCCAAAGAGCCTTGTCCCATTTTGTGTAAGCATGAGTGGTAATATCCTTGGCAGTTTCGAAGTGCTGTGTGGCGGGGCCTTGAGAAAGTTTGGTGGTGTACAGGGTAATGGGGGTGTTGAGGTACAGCGCATGCATGTTCTCCACCAAGGTTCTGCTGTAGTTACCCAGTCCGGCATGGTTGCCGAACAGTTTTTTAGCATCGTACCCAATTTTCATCCCAAACGATCTTTGAAGCTTTGGAAGCCAAATGACTTCAATAGTTGGAACGTCCCGGCTTCCGTCCACATGCCTATGCAAGGTAGGTTGACTCCATTGAAGGTGGTCGTCTTCACCATGGTATAGTGGATCATATCATCGAATACCACGGTGTCTCCGACTTCCAGCGGGCGATCAAACACATAGTCGCCTACGAAATCACCCGCCAGGCAAGTGAGGCCACCTAGCCGAAAAGTGCGAATGGGTAGGTTTACCTCGTCATCCGCGAAATGGCTGACCAGTCAAGGACAGAAATAAGGAAAATAAACTCAGTCTCGCATG
>JBCBHI010000486.1:0-4474 GCA_038525885.1 Bacteroidota bacterium | reverse complement strand
CCTGACAGCTTCATTCAATCCATGAATATCCACTGTTCTTGATTCGCTCTCAACATACGAGTCTCAAAGTGTTTTGTTAAAAACCTTTGTGGACTCCGTGCCTTCTTTAATTACTCTTTGTGGTCACATTTTCACCACCCAGCAGAGTTAGCCCCCAGGTTTTAGGAATGATCCCAGAATTATGGATTAGTATATGAGTGAGAATTTGACCACAAAGAGTAATTAAAGAAGGCACGGAGTCCACAAAGGTTTTTAACAAAACACTTTGAGACTTTGTGCATATGGTATCCTTCATAGCCAAAGCGAAGAGGGACTCCTTTTTCTCTCCACCTACACACGTTTCGGTCGACAAGTGTGGTAAAATTGGGAATCGATGTGAATCAATCTGGACTGGCCAAAGGTACTTCCCCCCAGAAATATGGGCTGATCCTAATTCTGTCATACTCAGACCATTTTCTCTTCCTCCCATTCCATAAAAAAAGCCGAAGCAAAATGCCTCGGCTTTCCATTCACCAATCTCTGGTATGTCTTAGTTAGTACCGCGTGCGCGTTGCATCGGGTTACCCCCGCTAGATGCGCCCCGGGCTCCTTGGCGCTGCTGAAATAATTCAAAACGACTAGGGGCATCCATAGGAGGCCAGTAGTTGTTATCCTCATTAGTATCAGCCGTTTCGCGGAAAGGATCCAACCGAACACTCACTACTTCTTTCTGTTTAGCGAATACCTTGGTAATCTGGCGCTCATGCTTTCTCCAAATTTCGGCAGGAATTTGCTCTACTTCGGTAGTACCGTCTGCAAAGGTCCATTCCAAAATAATGGGCATTACTAGGCCGCCAATATTGTTGAAAGTAAGCTCATAGAAGTTCCAATTAGCACCCAAGAGTTCTTTCTCCTCTTCGTCCAGGTTACTAGTGAAAGAGCGGTATTGGGTACGGTCCTCAGGGCGTACCTCAAAGCGGTCATAGCTATTGTAGAAATCACGCAAATCAGGACGTGATTCCATCACCGTTTCCATATCGCTATCCATGTTGCGGGTACGAGAGATGTGTTCGAAATCCTTTTTGGCCTGCGCAGCAGTCACGGGCATCTCCACATCGGGGTTCATGCTATTCATTCTATACCCATTCATATTGCTGATGGCAATATCCACATGGTCTATAGAGTAGAACCAACCCTTCCAGAACCAGTCCAGATCCACACCCGAAGCATCTTCCATGGTACGGAAGAAATCATCTGGAGTAGGATGACGGAAGGCCCAACGGCGGCTATATTCCTTGAAAGCGTAGTCAAATAGTTCGCGGCCCATCACCGTTTCCCGCAGGATATTCAGTGCCGTAGCAGGCTTAGCGTAAGCATTGGCTCCAAACTGACGAATCTGCTCAGAGTTGGTCATAATGGGGCGGATGTTCTCGGGGTCTCCACCCATATAAGGGGCAATTTTATGAGCTGGTCCGCGACGGCTAGGGTAATCATGATCCCACTCTTGTTCCGTGAGGAACTGAACGAAGGTATTCAAACCCTCATCCATCCAAGTCCACTGGCGTTCGTCAGAATTCACAATCATGGGGAAGAAGTTATGTCCCACCTCATGAATAATCACCCCGATCATACCGTACTTCACACGCTCCGAATACGTTCCGTCTTCTTCTGTACGGCCGTAGTTGAAACAGATCATAGGATACTCCATTCCGTTAGAGGCCTCTACGGAGATCGCCTTAGGATAAGGGTAAGGGATTGTAAACTTGGAGTACACTTGTAGCGTGTGCGCTACTACCTCAGTGCTGTATTTACGATACAAAGCGTACGCTTCCTTAGGATAGTAACTCATAGCCCATACACGGTCTCCACCCTCGATGTCCACTCCCATGGCATCCCATACGTACTTACGTGACGAACCAAAGGCAAAATCACGTACATCCTCAGCGAAGAATTCCCACGTGCGGGTTTCTTTGCGTTGACGTTTCTCGGCCTTCCTGGCTTCCGCCAAAGTCACAATCTCTACTGGGCGGTCGCTGTCCCAAGCCTCTGACAACCGCTGACGCTCAGCATCAGAAAGCACATCCTCAGGATTTTGCAAAGTACCCGTGGCACATACTACGTGGTCTTCAGGCACCGTAATACGCACCCGGTAGTCACCAAAAGTGAGAGCAAACTCACCACGGCCCATAAACTGCTTGTGCTGCCAGCCTTCAAAATCGCTGTACACCGCCATGCGAGGGAACCATTGGGTGATGGTAAAAAGGTGGTTACCGTCCTCAGGGAAGAACTCATAGCCTCCGCGGCCTCCCATTACATTGCGGTCGTTGATGTTGTAGTACCAATCAATGTTGAATACAAACGTGCCACCGGGAGCCAACTCCTCAGGTAGGTCTACCCGCATCATGGTCCAGTTGATGGTGTAGGGCAGGTCATTTCCATCAGCATCCGTTACCTTCTGGATTTTATGTCCCCCGTCAAAATTGTAACCAAACAGGCGCTGTAGTTGGCGTTTGCCCACTCTTTCGCCTACTTGACTCTCCTCAGTCTTGTAGGTATCTGAGTCTTCTGCCCGCATGTTTTGATCCAGTTGTATCCACAAGTAGCGGAGCGGATCGGGAGAATTGTTGGTGTAGGTGATCTCCTCAGATCCTATGATCTGGAGTTTCTCCTCATCCAACGTAACGTCAATTTCGTAGTCTGCTTGTTGTTGCCAATAGTTTGGTCCGGGAGCACCGCTCGCCGTACGGAACATGTTGGGTGATCGCAGCTCGGTTCCAAGCTGCTCAAAACGACCCTCATATTCCCCAGTCTGTGCCATTGAACTAGCTACTACGGCTAGTAGCATGGCTAGCGTGGTAAGGTTTTTCTTCATCATGCCATTTCCTGAATTAATGGAATAGGCTGAAATTTAGCATTATCCTTACCAGCGGACCATGGGCTTTTTGCAGAGGACACATAGTGTGGCTGAATGGTAACCGCTGAAAAAAAGAAAGGTCCGCCAGAAGCGGACCATTCAGGTTTGGGTAAGATGAACAAGAAAAAATATTACTCTGAATATTTTGTAATCAGTCGGGTGAGCAGATCATTCAGAAACTCCACCTCGTACTGGCCCACTGTGGGTTCAATTTTTTCCTCCCCTACTCCACTATGGTTGGTGATAAAAACGTAGGTGCCGTTAGTGGCTAATGCGATTAGTCGCATCAAGAATTCTGTGGGCTTATCTATGCCGCTCGCTGTAACGGGAATTATCTTGATACCCATTCCGGCAGCCTTTTCCACACTCGCTTGAATGGATTGAACCACATCCTTGTTTTCATGCGGAGGGGCATCCAATACCAGAAATAAAAGGCGAGCTACTGCGGTACTATCCCATGGGTTATAAGATAATGACTCCTCCAGTGCGGTATGTACAGCTTCTTCATTGTCACCTCCTCCATCAGCAGACTGATCGTTCAAGAAGGTGAGGACATCATTTACGTTACTACTCAACGGGCTGAACTTCGTAACGTAGTCATCGCCCTCATCGCGGTACACCATCGCTCCCGTTTCAATTTCCAAACCGGTGAGGTTGTTGTGTACCCGGATGATTACGTCTTCCAATTCCACCTTTAGGTACTCAAGCTCATCGCCCATAGACCCAGTGGCGTCAATGGTAAACATGATTTGAACTTTGCGCTGGTTGCCTACAGAGGTGTTTGCGGTAATTACTTGAACAGTATCTGTAAGCCCAGTAAGGGGTTGAAGCAACATCAATTCACCATTTTGGCGAACGCGTATTTGGCTTTCGGTGGACTGGAAAGTCAAGAGTTGAGCCCAAAGATCAACTTGACCAGAATTGTCTGTTTTGGATTGCCACATGGTGGCGCCATTATCATCTAGTAGTGAAACCTCAGCGTTCACTATGGAATTCCCGTTCTGATCCAGTAAAGTCACAGGATAACGATGATAGGCATCAATCTCCCATCGGCTGACGGCTACGCTCAAATCCTCGTTTTGCGAATATAGACTAAGCCAAAAATCCCAATTTTTGGAATCGTTCCACTCTCCGGCAGTAATTACCCCTGGCTCTATAACATTGTCTCCGTTGTTATCAGGACTTGATAGATCCGCCAAAGGGCTTTCTGTGTAATAGCAGCCGGTAGCGATTATGGTTAGTAGAATTAATAACTGTAAACGTTTCACCATATACTCCATTTAAGAGTCCTCCCGCATACACACGATTAGACCCTCTTGGCTAAGATTTGGTTGGGTTAAGGGCATAAAAAAGGCACCCGAAATCAGGTGCCTTTCCTATTTTTTGAAGTATGTAAGGTCCTATCAGATCACTCCTTCCAGAACATCCTTTAAGGACACACGCTCACCGTCTTTATAGGGCACAATCCAAGCATCCCTAACTCCCATCTCTCGCAGGTATTTTTTGAAAACATCTGCTTCCCAATAGTCTCGGAATTCACCAAGGGTGATACGCTGAGTTCCGTCTTCGGAAATTTCACCA
>JBCBHI010000485.1:0-4476 GCA_038525885.1 Bacteroidota bacterium | reverse complement strand
GTCATGGAAGCATGTGTATGGCCCACTATTGCATGCCGAATGGCACGGCTTTACACCTACGGATCTGATATTTCCGGGATTCCTGTTTGTGGTGGGAGTCTCTATTTCCCTTGCCTTTGAGTCTACCCGGCAGAAAGCCACTTTGCCCAGCGGCCTGGGCAAAAAGATCCTTAGACGGGTGGCCATTCTGTTTGGCTTGGGCCTGTTTCTGAATGCCTTCCCCACCTTTGAGCTAAGCACCTGGCGGATTCCGGGAGTACTACAGCGCATCGCGATTGTGTTCTGGGTATGCGCCTGGCTATACTTGCGCACTCACTGGCGACAGCAAGTAGCCATACTACTCGTCCTTTTGTTGGGCTATTGGGCCTTGCTTACCTTAATACCCGTGCCCAGCCACGGTGCGGCTAACTTGCTCCCACAAACCAACCTGGCCGCCTGGCTGGACAATACTTTGCTAAATAGCCACGTATGGGCAGGCAGCATCTCGGGGGACCCAGAAGGCCTCTTGAGTACCTTGCCTGCAATAGGCACCTGTATGCTGGGTATGCTGGCGGGTGCGCTCTACCACCACCATCAGGGGCAGCCTGGCCCATGGGGCAGGCAAATGATGCTGTTTGGGGTACTCCTGATTGCCCTGGGTTGGGTTTGGGGTTTGGCATTTCCTCTCAATAAGAACCTATGGTCCAGCAGCTTTTCGGTGTATACTGCCGGGCTGTCTCTGGTCATTTTGAGTGCCTGTGTGTACTTCCTGGATGTACGGCGGCTCCGGGGTTGGGCTACTCCGTTTCGCCATTTTGGGGTCAACCCCATTGCCTTGTACTTCCTAAGCGGTGTAGTGGCTACTTTGCTCTATTTCATCACCCTCCCCAACGGATCTAGCCTGCACACCTGGCTATTCACCACCCTGTTTGCCAGCTGGCTACCCTGGAAAGCCGCTTCTCTGGCCTTTGCTCTCGCCTTCGTGACGCTGCATTGGCTAGTGGCCTACGTACTCTATCGCAGGAAGATCTTTATCAAAGTCTAAAAATGACCTAACAGACCCCGAGGGTGATCCTGATCCTCAGTCATAACCGATGGCCGGTGGTTTCCGGGGGTCCATACGTCCTGAGTATCCTCCGGGCCACGCTTTTCTGCTTTACTACATCAGGCAATATTTGTTATTCTTGACCTACCAATTTTTAAGAAGCGTTTACCCACATAGTATGATCTTGAGATCAGTAATTATGGCGATGTGTCTGGCCTTAGTTGGCTGGATGCTCAGTAGTTGTAGCACCGAACAAAAGCCCTATTATGATGTAGCCCTGGTCAGCAAAGCACAGGAGGTAGAACCTTACATCCGCCAGGCCAAGTACATGACGGACCAAGGAGTCAATTGGCGCTCGGTACCGGATAGTAGTTGGGAAACCTGGAACCATGCCCTTTACAACGGCACCCCAGGTATCGCTTTGTTCTATCTGGAGCTATTCAATGCTACCGGAGATAGTCTGTACCTAGAAGAGGCGAAGTTGGGTGCCGACTATGTAATGAATAATGTGCCGGATACCCTGCCTAGCGAGTACTTTCTGGGCCTGTATGTAGGCATAGCCGGGCAGGGCTTCGTGCTGTCAGAGGCTTATCAGGTAACTAAGCATGAGCCCTACAAGCAGGCCGCACTCAGCATGGTGCCTATACTACGCGAAGCCTCACAAAGTACCGAGCACGGCCTGGTTTTTCCAGTAACGGACATCATGTACGGTGCTGCAGGCATTGGTCTGTTTCTACACTACCTGGCCGCCCAGTATGATGTCCCTGAAGCCACTCAGCTCGCTCAGGAATTGGCCGATGGGTTAATGGACATAGCTACCGACTCCCTGGGCGCGCTACGCTGGAAATCGGAGGAGGCAGATGAGTATTTCATGGATAACTTTTCTCACGGCACAGCCGGCGTGGCCTATTTCCTGTCTGAAACCTACCGTAAAACGGGCAAGGAGAAATACCTGAAAGCAGCAGAGCAAGCTGTAAAAGGTATGGACTGGTTCACGAACGAACAGGGATTTATCAGTCACCATGCGCCGGGAGGGGAAGACCTACACTACCTCAGTTGGTGCCATGGCCCTGCGGGCACTAGCCGACTGTTTTACTCGCTCTATAAGGCTACCGAGGATCCCCAGTGGCTGGAACGGATAGAGCTGGCTGCCAGTAGTATTATGGCCGAACGAATTGACTCGCTACAAACCCCGGGATATTGGAACAACATAAGCAAGTGCTGCGGTGCCGTAGGGGTAGCCGAGTACCTCCTCTGGGTTCACCAGGCTACGGGCAAAGAGGAATACCTGGCCTATGCAAACACACTCACGGAGACGGTAGAACGGAAAGCGACTTCCGTAGAAAACAGCCTGAAATGGGTACAGGCCGAACACAGGGGGTATCCTGAGTACCTTATGGCCCAATCGGGCCTGATGCAGGGTTCTGCAGGGGTTGGCTTGTGGTACCTCAAGCTTGCCGCTTACCAGCAAGGAAACCCTCCTAGAATTCTGTTTCCTGACGAACCCAGGCTGTAAACAGGCTCTTTCGAAATTATTGGGCCCATGAAGGGCCCTAAGCAGGGAACAAGGGGGACATGGAGCAAGCTCTCCCATTTTGTTCTTCTTCCTCCCTAATTCTAGCGGTTTGCGGCCTCTGTTGGGGTAATTTTTGTACCTTCCCTTAGTTCCATCATGAGCCCTACACGTATGCGCTATCTCCTTCTTTCTACTTTGGTCTTGTTACTAAGCATTTCTGGAAATGCCTTTGCACAATCGCCCTACTTCCCCTTGGAAAAGGGGCGGGTCCAAGTCTTCCGGTATTCGGAAACTTTTAGCCAAGGCAACCCTGACCTGCGCGTTACCATGAAAACCCTGGAAGAGACGGAGCGGATAGACGGAGAGGACTACTTCATCGTGGAAACTTCTGCTATGGGCGTGACCACAAGTGGGTTCCTTCGAGAGGGAAAGAACGGCGGCGTCATAAGCCGGGAGAATGCAGAGTCGTCCGACCATTTGTTCTTAGACGCTCCCTATGAAGTAGGCAAAAGCTGGCAGCAGGCCCTTCAGGCCCAAGTAGCCACCGCCACCATTATTGACACCCGAGCCACGCTGAAAGTTTCTGATCAAACCTATACTGACTGCCTGGTGGTAGAAACCGTAGGTACCGAGTACACCCTGCGTACCTATTTCCAAAAGGACATCGGGATGGTGGCCAACGGCATGGTGGTGGAGGGGCAAGAAATGATAATGATGTACTTGATAGAACCCTAAGCCGTTTTTCGGGGTGATTGCGTGCTAACTGCTGCTTCTGCGAAAAATGGGGAACACAGAGAGCGCTAAGTAGACTCAGAGGTAGCAGAGATTTTTATTTAAGGATCGGAATAGGAAGGGGTTCCCGCTGCCATTACCAGCGACTTGTAGTTGTGGCATGGAGAAAACGGGTCGGATCATTTAGCCATCCCAAAGGTCATCCTGACCGGCAGCGAAGGACCTAGGTAGATACTGCTCACCGACCCACCTTCAACCTAAAACTATCCGAGAAACATTTAGCCTCATATGCCACTACCCAGCGGGTACAAAACCACCGTGAGAGCTGGGTAATATGCAGCGACCACTGAGGCTACTGCACCGCGATAAATTGTTGGTGATGCAGAGGCTCGTTGTCTCCGACGAGGTGGGATCATGTATAAGATCCTGAATATGGGAGGCTTGCAACATACCAGAGTCTCCCGACCAAGGTCCTTCCGCGCCGCGCAGGCCTAACGTCAGGATGACCGGGGTGGTGAAGGGAGATTGTCATCTCGAAGAGGCGGCGTTCCGCTTTGTGGGTAGCGGCCCCAAGTCATCATCCTAAGCAAATTCCCAGAAGGGTCAAAGCGGTGAGGAGTATCCATTCTCTATCGTACGGGACCCAGAAAAGAAAGAGGTAGCGCCGACCGCTAGGTCCAACGCCACCTCACAACCCTGGTCATTCGCAATACTTTGCGTTTTGGCAGTCCGGTATCCTTGCCTCAGCAGGTAAGCACTATCGGATCATCAGCGGGAGACTCTTCCGATAGTCACCCTGCTGCCACCATACCTGGTACATTCCCGGTCGCAAGCCCAATTCTTCCGCAGAAAGGGTGATTTGCCACTGGTCATGCTGGGGAGTGATGGTTTGATGATATACCGACTGGCCCAATGCCGAGAAGATTCGAAGGTTGACAGCGCCCTTACCTGAGCTTGCCAGGGTAAAGGTGCCCTCCGTTGGGTTAGGGTAGAGAGCCACTTGTGGCCCGGTGGGCAAGGTAAGGGGCTCTGCACCGCTCGTTATGCCAGCCAGGGCTCCCCGAGATTGGGTAGGCGGAGGAGGATTCCTCAGGATGGGTGTAGACATCAACTCCACCTTGTACAACCGTACCGTGCCCGTGGCATTATGGGGCAAAGCACTCTTATTGATCCGGGTAACAAACCGATACACCTTATCCCGTTT
>JBCBHI010000484.1:0-4480 GCA_038525885.1 Bacteroidota bacterium | reverse complement strand
AATATGGAGTTGGTGGAAACCAGTCCTGGCAATTGGTTCGTTCTGGTGAGAAACCTTGAAACGCATGTAATAGCTCAGACGACATTCTTTGGTACTGAAAGTGAGGCGAATGCACTATTGAACAGAATTCAATCGCTACTCCAATCTCATGAGCTGGAAGTGGCCTACGAAGCATGCGATACCCCAGCACTTGCGCTCACTCCTTATTTTATCAATCAGTATTCAACACTTGGGCTGGACCTCACCATAACCCGGGTGGTAAGGCAACCGGACCTAGGCGTAGTGGGATTAGGGTATGATTCCGAAGGCTATGGTATTCTATTGATAACCGCCCCAAATGGGAAAGAACGGGGATTAATAAAAATCAAACCTTCTAGTGCTACCACCTTCCAATTCTTTGATGCGGTCCTAGATGAATACAATCAGCTTTTTGCCTTTGGAAAAGATGAAAATGGTCTGGTAACCCTATGGAAATCGCACCCCGATTTAAAGTTTAGGAGTTTTGTTAAAAGCTACCAGGAAGTAGGGTTCGAAACTCCTATAAAACAGCAGCAAGTAGGGTTGCTTACCAATGGCAACCTCGTCATGAATTTTAGCGATTATGTGGCCGTTCTCAATCCTAATACAGGTGATATTATTCATGAAGAAAGGCTATTCAGTCCCGACCACGGATCGGGATATAGCGGAATGACCACGGTAGGGGATGAGATTCTGGTTCATGGAGTAATTCTAGGACCTAATCAGGGTCCGGCCTTCATCATACGACTCCAATCCGATCTTTCCATCATCGCCACCTATGATGTGAAAATGCAAGAGAATGGTGTAGAGGCTTCCTTGACACGCATCTCAAAAATCATTGCTGAAACCCAGCGATGGTCCATCGCCGGCCAGGCTATTTTTCCGAATAGTAACGGGCAGTGGGAACCCTTCCTCCTTACAGTAGACACTACAAACCCTACCCAGCTAGCCATTCTCGCGGGTCAACGTTTCCATGATCACCCAGACCATAGCCTACACATGACCGCAGGAGAAGGCAAGGTGTATGCTTCTCTAAATGGAAAGACGTACCGGTTTGATCAAGACACCTTAACTTTAGATTGGGTCAAATCCAACGGTGGGCATTTTGTGCCCGAAGGAGTCAGTGAAGAGGGAGTTTGGGGCTATCAGCATCAAACTAACGGATGGTTGACACATGTAAATTTTGAATTAGAATCATGTCAATCCCAAAGCCAAACACCCACCACGCTTACCCCTGTTTCCGCACTGATCGGAAATAATTTCAACTTTCAGATCTATTCCTTTGGGCCTCCTGCTGCTACTGTCAGCATTCCAGAAGCGGCTGAAACCATACTACAAGTAGATACAATCAAAGTATGTGGAGACTATTTCGACATCCCTGTTCTGGGAGGTGGAGAGGAAGAACCGGATCATGACCCGGGCGAATACATGCTTCTGCACGAGGTATGCTGGGAAAGCGTGGAAGACTACTTGTACAACCAGCGCATACCGGCTCAAGAGGCCATCTCCGAAGATTTTAACCAGGGCAATGCATCCGTCAGCCGGACCATTAGCCCGGTATGGCGTCCCAATACGGAGTACCTCCTACACTTCCAGCTTAAGGACACCATAGACGATGGCCAGCACCCCGCGGGGCTGTACAATTACTATTACGGCTTCCAAACCGCCGGGCCTACCGGGCACCTAAGCGAGGACGGCCAGCAGCAGTTCACCGATCTGGAAGCTCTTAATACCTTAACTCCATACATCGACTACCAGCGGTCTTACCCCAACGCGGATGGCAACCTGCTGGACGCGAAGCCGCTGTACTACGGCGGAGAGAACGGCAACAACACCCTGTGGCTATACTTTACCCATCCGCACGTGTACCATCTGGTGCAAGCCTGGCCGGAGTATGGCGGGCTACCAGGCATCAGCGGTGAGTTGCAAATCGTAATCAAGGACCCCAGCGAGGACGTCACCATTCAGAATCCCCCTCCGGCCAACGCCATCACGGAGGAAATTCCTACGGCCACTACCCAGTGGACCTCGGACCAAGATCCGAGAATGCCGGAAGACCTGCGGATCATGAAGGAGTTTGTGTCGGCCAATGCGGAACTCAACTGCATGATCACCGGGGGTGCCCCGGTAACACCCAAGAGCTACGCACAGTCCGTAACGGTGACCAATCTGAAGCCCAGCAAGATGTACACCGCCCTGGTCAACAACCTCTTCAATGGGGTATCGCGCCAAGTGCACAGTTACGTATTCCAAACCTCGCGCTTTGCCAGCCTAGCCCAGCAAGTGGGCAGCTACGTGCTAAGCCGTGATGAACAAGGCCAACCCACGGCTACCGCACAGTTCCGGTTGCCACTCCCTTCGGATGCGGACCTGCCTACGGCTTTGAACATCGCACAGGTGGCCGCGCTTGCCGTGGGCGTATCTGCTACTACTGCCCATCAGGCCTTGCAGGCCCAGTACGTAAATCCGCTAGACCGTGCGCTGGAAGGAGCCCTCAACCTGGCCCCGCTAGCGGCGGCCGTCAGCACCGAAGTAAACGTCCTGGAAACGGACACCGGTGACCCGGTAGGATTGCTGGTACGCAGCCCAGAACCCTTCAACGATCCCAAACTAGACCAGGAGCTACTCCGGGAATCCTTGGTGGTCCTGAGCCCGGAAGGTCAGGTAGATGCCGGATATGTCTCCTTATACGCCAAGGATTACGCCCAGGTATTGCTATTGCCCCTAAGTGGCACGCTGCCCTTGGGTACCCACACCCTCCGGTTCCAATACCGCCCGTGGGACGGCACCGGGTATGCTACCGAAGAAGCCACGCTGGACATTACGCTGGCCTAACCTAAACCGAGGGGCTCCCCTCTTCCTTTCAACTACCTCCATTACGATTTGGCAACATGAAATTTCTCAAAAAATATACTTGGCAAGAGGGGTCTCCTACCCTCCGTAACCGCATCAAAGCCCTCAGCAACCACGTGGCCTATTTCGGCACGTTGGAGGGAGAATCCGTCATCACTTGGATGGACCTGGCAGGCAATGCTCTTTGGACCAAACGACTGGCCTACGCAGAGGGCATCACCCTACAAGACATGGTAGAAACTCCGGACGGCGGTGCTATTGCCGTAGCCTCCTTCCTAAGAGCTGGTTCCCAGCTTGGGGCTTATCTCAAATGGGATGCCCAAGGAGAGGTGGAATGGATGCGGGAAGTTCCTGCCGCCACTGCTGCAGGCACACCCAGCCCACTCTGCTATCTGGTATCCGACGGTAGCAGCTATTTTCTCTTCTTCAACCACCTGAAATACATCCTCAAAATAGACGGGGATGGTGCACCAGAGACCTTCTTGGAGTTCACAGGGTGGGAATTTGTGGATGTAAACTTCCGGCAAGATCGTCTGGTATTGCTTGCGGCACGTGGGGTTTTCGGAGCGGTCACCGAGGCTACCACACACGCGGTGTTTGTCTTTGACCGGGACTTGGAACTGGTCGACAGCAAAGGAATCAGCCTACCTCTTTCAGGCATCCAGAATGCGGCGGATTTGACCCAACCTCCTACTAGTATTTTTCATGCACCCGCCAATACTTATGGGGAAAGCAAAGCAGCGGTATACATTACAGAAGACATGGGGGCCTACCGCTTTGCCTCCGGTATTAGCAACCCTGGCTTATCCCTCTACGGCGAAATCCCGGAGTACCTCAACGCAGGCGATACGGTTTCCCTCACGCTGAGCACCAATACCAGGGCGCAACGCCGCAAGTTTGGTGAGACCTTCCTGATGGAAAGCCTGCCGGGAGATATGGGCATCACCTCCCTCAGCTTTGAGGAACGGGAAGAAACCATCTACCTGATCAACGGGACTAGTGTTGCGGATAATCCTTTGTCTCTGTTACAAATTGACGACTTCTCGGATACCCATTTCTATGCCCGCATGGGGGACCACATCGGTACCATCCCCCTCAGCCGAGACTTTACGGATAGCTGCTATGAGGCCATCAGTGTTACCCAGCAAGGGCTGGAACCGCAGGTAGTCACCGCCACCATCACCCAGATAGCGGCCCATACTACGGTGCTCTCTGGTGAGTTTCCCTCCGTATCTCCAGACAGCTATATGGACTGGAACCTAACGGTGGAAGAGGCTTGTGTAGCGAGTAATCCGGACCCTAATGATCCGCTAAACCCAGGAGGAGATGCCTTGCCCAGCACAGCTTTCCTCAAGAAATACGTTTGGCAGCCAGGAGAAACCTACACGGAGTTGCAGTCCCAGGTATTGGATACTCTAATCCTGTTTTGGGCTCGGGTGAATGGGGTGGATATGGTGCTCACGGCGATAGAACTGGACGGGACACCCCGGTGGACCCAGCGCATCAGCTATGCAGAGGGCCTGAAGCCGGGCAGTTTTATGGCCGTGAGCACCATATCCACCCCATTCACCCGAGCCCAAAACAGGATTAGAGTATCCAATACCTGGGA
>JBCBHI010000483.1:0-4493 GCA_038525885.1 Bacteroidota bacterium | reverse complement strand
CTATTTCATTACTTAACAGAGCCAAAATTCCTGGATTGTAGCAGAAGGAAAGAATTTGGACTACCGTTAATTTAATGTTGCAAAATCTATTTATCTTTAATGTCCATGAGCCGCTTCATCATCCGCTTTTTCTCGCGGAAATAAGCCTGTGCTTTCTTCACAATCTGCTGATTGATTCGGTCGCCATGGATGACTTTACGTACATAATCTGCCGAATATGGAGTACCGTTGCTTGACACTGTCAATTCAGCAATTCGCTTATAATCACCGTGTTCCACTTCCATACCATACTTCTGGTAAGTTTCAGGAATACGCTTTTCTTTTTCTAACGTCGGGTACATAGTGTTGGGCTTCATTGTACACTTCAAGTTTATTACTTTTATTTAATACTTCCAAGGATCTGTTACAATTAATTAACATTCATGAGCTCAGTTGATTCAGTAGGCCGGAGATTAGGACTTTTTCTGTCTCAACAGGGCATAGGCGTAAACGAGGCAGGAAAGCGCCTAAACAGCTCAGGACCACAGGTTTCGCGCATGGTAAAGGGCGGGAATTTCAATCTAGACATGCTGATGCGTGTCTTTGAAACCTTCCCAGAGTTGAGCCGGGATTGGCTACTATACGGACAGGGACCCATGCTTAAAGGCCTGGAAAAAACCCAGCAACAGGGCCGATTAGACAATATTTACGAGGAGCTAGAGCAATTAAAAGAGGCATATAGCCCAGATAAAGAAAATAAATTTAACACCCTGGTGGAGCAGTTGATGGATATTTCCAGTCTGCTACTGCGTGAAAACAACAAGCAGAAGAATAAAATCATCAGTCAGTATGAACAACTGAACCGATACCGTATGCGGTTAGATCAGATTGAAATGGAAAGCTAACGCCACACCCTGGCTCAAAGTCAGAAATTAGCCCCAAAGAATACATACCAAAACCCACCTTCTCTACCAGAATCCCCTACTCCTCATAGCCAATAAGCCCACCTAAGGGCTAAAAACAGACACATAAGCAGGTAAACAGAGACAAGGAACGAATGATAAGGCGGCATCACCCGCCCCTGATAAAACCACTTTGAGGCAACAACCCACAAGCCCCAGAGCACTGCATTGGCAATAAAAAAACGCGAGAGGGGATGCCTCTCGCGTTTCAAAACCATTGTACAGATAACCGAAGGGGCTTTCTACCACTCTTCGGAAACCGTCATTCTTTTCAGCTCTTTGATGGCTGCTTGCTTGCGGTTGAATTTGGCTTGTAGCCTCTTGTTGCGGTTAATGAACCGGACAAGCAACATAGCCAAAACAATCACCCCTAAAGCTCCAGCAATAGAAACCGCCCAAAGCTTCACCCGCTCAGCGGCCGCCAATTGCGCAGTAAGGATCTCATTTTCAGCCATTTGAATCTCCAAAACAGCTTTAGCATCACTAACCTCAGTTTCTATTTGCTGCTCGCTTACCAAATACGACTGATAGTCTTGCTGATAGGCAAAGGCAGTGGAAATATCCCCTGAAACCTCGGCTACCTGAATAGCAAGTTCAAAACTGTGCAAGAATGGTTCAGCGGAGCCAAATTCGTCTCTCCCCTTGGCAATACTCTCAGCCAGCAAATCTGCCGCTCTAGAAGGATCGCCAAGTGCCAGATAGGATTCTGACATATGATTGAGGGTCCATTGCTCAGAGGCAATGTAACTACCATCCTCTAGCGCAAGCGAAACCTCAAATTTGGCCAGGGCCTGCTCATGATTACCAAGAACCTGCGCAATCACGCCGCGGTTAAATTCCACAATCCCTTGGTATTCGCTACTATTTTCAACTTCAGAGAGATTTGCCTCTACCTCACTGTAGGCTTGGAGCGCTCCATCGTACTCACCCAACTCTTGCAGAGAGTTACCAATCTTCAACTGGGTATTTAGGAACTGCACGGTGGTAGCCTGGTAATCCAGGGCCAATTGGTAGTAGGTTACAGCATTTTGATACTCGGAGCGCTGAAAATACAGATCGGCAATCTCCATATTGAATCCCCATCTTGCCTCACCGGTTTCATTGACCAATAGCGCACTCGCCTGATCAAAATGTTCCTTGGCTTTATCTGTTTGGTGACCAAGCAAGTACATTCTTCCCAGACCTAAGTGGCATTCTGCAGCATACTCTATCACTTCCAGCCTGGCGTATGCCTCCAAACCCTTATAATAGCCCAAAAAGGCATCTTTGGTTTTAGACAATTGATCGTTGATCAGGCCGAAAACGTAGGCAGACTTAGAAATCAATTGATCATCGCCTGTTTTTTCAGCATAAGCAAGGGCCTCTGTGATGTAAGGAAGCGCCTCAACGGGGCTAGCAAACAACTGCCCGGCAATTGAGTAATTAGTGGCCGCTAAATCAACTGGGTCGGTGAGTTCGGCGAGAACCGCCTTTAGGCTATCTACTTGGGAATATTCCCTGGCAAAAGCCTCAGGTGCCAGCATGGCAAGCGCTAAGGCGATTATGGTAACCCGTCGTTTCATGTGTACAATGTTTATTCGGTTTTGGAATCGGGGGTATTCAAGCCCAATTGAATACCCTTCGATGAATTTTGTAAATCAGATAAATTAAGCGGTAGCCGGAGGAAGAGTTTTTCCACTCGCATTCGTCTTTGCTTTAGGACCGTGTCCCTCCCCGCCACCATTTATCTTCCCCGCATTTAAGGCGAAAGACTCAAAGGCTACAATCGACTTTGCTTTAGTTAACTTTGACATTTCTGTAAGATTTTAGGATTGTGTGAATAGTTTTATGAGGTAATTTACACCAATCTAGACTAATCGACAAATCCAACAACCAGCAAAATCAATAGGAAATCGTGTTTTCATCAATTTTACCGACACAACCTTATCGTAATCTTATCATGTAAGGTTTGGCGCTTCCATTAACCTTACTTCAGGATCTCAAGTCATTTTTTTGTTCTGACTCGAAAAGACAGTTTGTATAAGAGTCTGCTACAACCCTCTTATCAGGCAATATAAATAAAATACCATGGAAAAATAGCAATGCTAGCCCCACGAAATGATACACGGCAGAAAATAAGAACGACCTTGTCCAGCCAATACTCTAGAGACCTATGAGGCTTACACCCAAATCTTTGATGCTATTTGGGAGAATAGTAGAATTATTTATGGAGTTTCTTCTGAATGGGCAGAGACCCTCTGAGGCTCAATCGCAAACCTCATTACTTAACTAATGAATAACAATTAGTTCAAAATCCGCCCCAAATCGCAAAATAATACAAGGGTTACCTTCCTAAATCATAAGACTATATGGACATCCCTTTAGGATAGATCATCCATTGTATTAATGCATTATTTCAAAGCTTGCCATAAAACTTCGGCAGGGTGGAGAGCAATTTTGCGTGTACCATCATGGATTTGATGGCGACAACTATGGCCAGGAGCAACGATAATTACCTCTTCATTTTGTTGACGAACGGTAGGGAACAAAACCAGCTCACCTACGGCCATACTTACCTCATAATGTTCCTTTTCGTAGCCAAAGGAACCCGCCATTCCACAGCACCCAGAGGGGATCAATCGGGTGGTAAAGTTCTCGGGAAGGTTGAGTGTCTTTTTAGCAACAATTAAATTGGATAAGGCTTTCTGGTAACAATGCCCATGGTAGCGTAGCTCTTTTGGCGCTTTGGAGAAGGAGTCGGAAGATACTTTACCCAAATCAATTTGGGCAGCCATAAATTCCTCGAAAAGCATCGCCTTATCGGCCAGGAAGTCAGCGGCCTCACGCAGGGAGGGATCTACTAAATCAGGGTATTCATCACGGAAGCTAAGTAAAGCAGAAGGCTCTAGCCCCACCAAGGGCCGATCTTCCTTCACCAGTTCCGTAAGCAGCTGGACATTGGCCTCAGCGAATCCCTTGGCCTGCTGTAGCAAGCCTTTGGAGATATGAGCCCGGCCACTCTCTTCCACCTGAGGCAAGTGCACCTGGTAGCCTAATGCCTGCCAAAGCTTGATGGCTGTAATACCAATGGGTGCATCCAGAGAGTTGGTGAATTCATCACAGAAGAAAACGAGCTCTCCAATGGGCTTGTCTGGCGACTGGTAATGCCGGGCATACCACTTACGCACGGTAGTACGATGGAGCTTGGGCAAGGTCCTTTTGGGATGGAAGCCCACCATGCTTTTCCCCCAAGCGCCCAAGGGCGAATTGGCCAGGGTATTGTACACGCCTGCTACGGGTGAGGCCAAACGATTCACCACATTGACTTTAGTCATCAGTTTGGAGCGCAGTGGAACCCCGTGCAGCTGCTGATACTGATAGGTATACTCGGCCTTCAGTTTGGCCATATCTACGTTGCTGGGACATTCTTTCTTGCAGCCTTTGCAGCTGAGGCACAGATCCAGCACTTCTTTGATCTCTGGGTGATCAAACTCGTTTTTCCCGGGAGGGGCGTTGAGGTATTCACGGAGTACGTTGGCCCGGGCCCGGGTGGTATCCTGCTCATTGCGGGTA
>JBCBHI010000482.1:0-4504 GCA_038525885.1 Bacteroidota bacterium | reverse complement strand
TGACGGTAATGCCACTCATGTTTCCCTTGAAATAACAGCAAAATGAGAGGAAAAGCCGTAGAAGGCAAGCCCAAAGTGGGTAGGCTGGATATTTGGGTAACTGATGGTAGGGGAGGGTAAAGTAAAGGTGTGGGTGAAATGAATGGCTGCCTGAAGAACCGCAGCCAAGGAGAGCCCCTAAGCTGAATATAAGCTTGGTTTAAGATTCATATAAAGCGCGTGCTCCGCCGCGCGCTCATAGTGGTCAGGTTGATTTGAATCTACCATCCCCTCCGCACCACACCCCATCCCTCCAAGTCATTTCGATCGGCAGGGAGAAACCTCGGTAGTTGCTGCTCACCAGCTCGACCCTAACTAAAGCCCTTCCCGAGAAACACATATCGCCATCTCTGCAGGGCACCGCCGTTGTTGCCGTTTGAGACTCGCCGTTGTTGGTGTTTAAGCGGAGCGACACCAACAACTTCCTGCGATAGATTAGCCTTGATGAAGGAATCTGCAACCCAATCCCCTCTCCTCAGTGGTTGGTGCCGGTCCTACCGGACCTAAAACACCAACCAAGGCAAGTTGATTTGAGGCCACCAACTCCATGGCCCCGCCGTTGTGGTCGTTCGGGACTCCAAGCTCGCCGTTGTCGGTGTTTTAGCGAAGGCTACGCGCCCCGGCTCTTAGTTGCCGTTGTTGGTGTTTTAGCGGAGCGACACCAACAACCCACTTTGTAGCCTCACCTTGAAGAAAGGATCTGCAACCCAATCCCCCCTCCTCGGTGGTTGGTGGCGGTCCTACCAGACCTAAAACACCAACCACGGCAAGTGGTATTGCCCTCCTAAAAAAGGTCATTTCGACCGAAAGGGAGAAACCTCGGTAGTTGCTGCTCACCAGCTCGATGCCAACCAAAACCCTTTCCGAGAAACACATATCGCCCTCTCCCCACGGCAAGTGGTATTGACCCCTCCAACTCCATACCCCCGCCTTGGATATGGATCGGCAGGTCAAAATTTCGTCGTCACCAACACCCCACAAATAGAGGAAGCTAAACCTGCCGTGGAAACGCTTGCGTAATATTTACCATTCATGGACACAAAAACTATCCTGTTGGATGATAATGACCACCTAGTCATAAAAGCCCCTTATCTGATTGACATTGCTTCCGCTAGCCCCTACATTGTGAAGACTAGGGCATTCAAATCGTTTTGATTTGCTGGCAAAATAATTTTTTTAGAAATGTCTAAACTAATATTTTGCTATATCGTAAAACAAAGTACAACGCACTTTTTTCACTATGAAACAGCGATATATACTTTTTGGGCTGGCCCTTTTGTGGGCCTTGCCCAGTGTTGCTCAAAACCCTGATCCCCGAGATATCATCCAAAAAGCCGAGGATGTACTCCAGGCGGGGACCTCACAAGCCACCATGGCCATGACCATTGTGCGACCGGATTGGAGCCGCACCATCGAGATGAAGGCGTGGAGCAAAGGCACTGATATGAGCCTGATTCTCATCACGGCTCCGGCTCGTGACAAAGGCTCTGCCTTTCTGAAGCGCGGCCGTGAGGTGTGGAACTGGCAGCCTACCATTGACCGAACTATCAAACTGCCGCCCAGCATGATGGGCCAAAGCTGGATGGGCTCAGACTTCAGCAATGATGATCTGGTGCAGGAAAGCTCTGAAGTAGAAGACTATACCCATACCCTCTTGGGGTCCGAAGAGATGGACGGCCGGGACTGCTGGGTGATTGAGATGATTCCTTCCGAAAATGCCCCGGTAGTGTGGGGCCGGGTGGTGCAGTACATAGACCAAGAGAACTATGTGGTGCTAAAAGGGGAGTTCTACGATGAGGATGATTTTCTGGTGAATACCATGCTGATGAGCGAAGTGAAGGAAATGGGGGGACGCACCTTTGCCACCAAAATGGAGATGATCCCAGCGGATGACCCAGGTCACCGTACCGTGATGGAGTATAAGGATATGGTCTTCGATAGTGATTTGAAGGACAGTTTCTTTTCCGTGCAAACCATGAAACGGGTACGGTAAGCCCTCTAGGTTATGTTATACATACTTGCCTGGCGGAATATTTGGCGCAACCGACGCCGTACGCTGATCACGGTAGCCTCCATTGGCTTCGCCGTGTTCTTTGCCTCCATGCTTTCCTCGGTGCAGGAAGGAACCTTCCAGCGAGCCATCGATGGAGTAGTGGGCCAGTCCCTTGGCTATGTGCAGATACACAAGCAAGGCTACTGGGACGAGCGCACCATTGACAACTCCTTTGCCATGTCCGATGAATTGCAGGACGCCCTGGCTATGGAAAAACTCGGATTCAGCACCTTGCCACGCTTGGAGAGCTTTGCTCTGGCGGCCTCCGGCAGCCGAACCAAAGCGGCTTTGGTGTTGGGCATTGACCCGGAAAAGGAAGACCCGGTAACCCAGATCAGTGACAAACTGGTGGCAGGGGAGATGCTAGCAGCGGAAGATGAGAGTGTGCTACTGGGCTCCGCCCTGGCCGACTACCTCAAGGCCGGAGTAGGGGATACCCTGGTGCTCATAGGTTCAGGCTACCACGGGGCTAATGCCGCAGGCAAATACGTGGTGAAAGGCCTGGTGAAGCTCAATGCCCCTGACCTGGACAAACGCGTGTTGTACCTGCCCCTGAAAGCCGCCCAAAGCTTGTATGCGGCGGATGGTTTGTATACTTCCATTACAGTAAATATGGAAGCCTCAGACCCCATTGAGAAGGTGCAGCGGCAACTGCTGGCGCAGCTGGACACGGCCCAATATGAAGTGATGATCTGGACGGAGCTGGCCCCGGAAATAGCGGGCAACATCGAGATAGACCGCCAGTCGCGCTCCCTGATGATCTTCGTGCTCTACGTCATCATTGGGTTTGGCATCTTTGGCACCTTCCTCATGATGACCAAGGAGCGCAGCTACGAATTTGGCGTCACCATCGCAATCGGTATGAAGCGGGGGCGGCTTATTCGGGTAGTGCTGATGGAGATTGTGCTCCTGGCTGTGTTGGGTGCCCTCGCCGGGGCCTTGGTAGCCATGCCCCTCACGGGCATTCTCTCGCTCAATCCCATTCCCCTGTCTGGTGGCAGTGCCCAGATGAGTGAGCAGTTTGGGCAAGAGGCCGTGGTGGCCTTTGCTTTCCAGCCTGTCTTCTTCTTGCGGCAGGCGGTATCCATTGTATTCATCGCGTTGCTGCTCAGCATCTATCCTATGCTCAGCATTTACCGTACTCAGGTGGTTTCGGCCATGCGTGCCTGATTTCTCCCATCTTAAAATCTCAAAACAATGATATTTCTGATTGCATGGCGAAATATTTGGCGCAGCCGGTCCCGTAGCCTCGTAGTAATGGGCGCCGTTACCGTCGGTATCGTGGCCGTAGTGTTCATCATTGGGTTTATGAATAGCTACCTGGACGGGTTTTCCGCTAACTCCGTACACTATGATTTCTCTCATATCCAGATGCACAATACTGCCTACCTGGAAGACGAAGGCATAGAACACCTAATGGACGATGCGGAAGCCACCGTAGCGCAAGCGGCCAGCCTGCCGGGAGTGGAAGGAGTCAGTGGCAGGTTGCGGGCCAGCGGTATGATGTCTAGTAGTGGCGGAGCCAGCGGAGTAGTGATAGCGGGGATAGATCCTGAAGCAGAAAACGCTACCACGGCCCTGGGTGAGAAGATCAAGTCCGGCGCCTATTTCGAAGGCATCAACCGCAATCCCATTTTGGTGAGCCGCATAGTGGCTGAAAAGCTAGGCCTGAAAGAGCGCAGCAAAGTGGTGCTGAATTTTCAGGATGTAGACGGTAATCCCGTAGCGGCTAGTTTCCGGGTAGTAGGCACCTTTTCCACCGCCAGCGCCCGATTCAACCAAGGCTGGGTGTTCGTCCGCCAGTCCGATCTGGCCCGACTACTGGGCACCGAGAACCAGGTGCACGAAATAGCCATCTATTTGGAAGGTAACGAATTGCTGGAAGCCAACACCGCCCAACTGCGGACCCAATATCCCGGATATGCTGCTCAAACCTGGATAGAGCGGGCCCCGGCCATCGCCCAGGTAGAAGATCAGACCTCGGCTTCGCTGGGCATCATTGTGGGCATCGTGATGCTGGCCCTTGTGTTTGGTATCATCAACACCATGCTGATGGCCGTGCTGGAGCGGGTTCACGAACTTGGCATGCTGATGGCCGTGGGCATGACCCGCCGCCGGGTATTCCTAATGATCATGCTGGAGACCTTTATGCTCTCCCTCATTGGCGCGCCCATTGGCATCCTGGTCGGTACCGCCCTGATTGCCTACCTGGGCCAGGTAGGGATTGACTTTTCTGCCCAGGCCGATACCCTGGAGCAATTTGGCTTTGATGCCATATTCTATCCCAGTCTGAAACCCGAAGACATGATCACGGTAGCAGGAGCTATCATGATTACCGCTTTGGTTGGTAGCCTGTTTCCCGCACGTCGCGCTGTGAAGTTGAAACCTGTAGAGGCCCTGCGCCACGTGTGA
>JBCBHI010000481.1:0-4510 GCA_038525885.1 Bacteroidota bacterium | reverse complement strand
CCGAGGCTATACAGCTTTCTCTGATGGATAGGAAGTTGGCGAACAGCTCCCCCCCATACTGCCGAAGCAGTGCCTTGAGCAGCGGCTCGAAGGCCGCCTCTGCAATTTCAAACTGATACAGCTTCCGGTTATCTACCCGAAAGTATGCCTTACTTGGCTGGTGGAATGACTCCGAAAGCTGAAGAATACCGCTGTCTTCCAGCCGCTTGAGCGCATGATAAGTTTCCCCGGGGGGCAAATTATATTTCCTGGCAAAGGCCTCCACATCCAGCGTAAAACTGCTGAGCACATGGCTACCCACGGCTATCTGGTAGAGATTGGCTAACGCCTGGTATACCTTCCGCATAAACTCCGGGCTGGGGTAAGCCGCCTTTACCCTTCGGCGCAGGTTCTGTACATCAGCATCGTTGTAAAGCATCACGGCAAAAGCCTTCTTCTCGTCGCGGCCACCGCGCCCCGCCTCCTGGTAGTAGGCCTCCAGATGGTCTGGCAAATCCAGGTGCACCACCGTGCGCACATTCGGCTTGTCGATGCCCATGCCGAAAGCATTGGTGGCTACAATCACCCGGGTGCGGTCCTCAATCCAGTCCGCTTGCTTACGGGTGCGGTCTTCGCCCGTCATGCCCGCATGATAAAAGTCTGCCTCGATGCCTCTGCCCTGTAGCCAGCGGGCAATCTCCTCGGTCCGGCGGCGACTCCGCACGTACACTACCGAGGTACCCGGTATTTTCTGCAGGATCTCTAGCAGCTTGGGGCCCTTATTATCCACCTTGCGCACGGAGTAACTCAAGTTGGGCCGGGCAAAGCTCTTTTGATAAAAAGACCGTTCGGAACCAAAAGCCAGCTTGTCCTGAATATCCGCTTGCACCTGTGGGGTAGCCGAGGCAGTCACCGCAATCACGTTTACCTCGGGTATAAGCTCACGAAATTCAGGAATTTGCAGATAAGGAGGCCGAAAATCATACCCCCACTGACTGATACAATGGGCCTCATCGATGGCCAGTAGGGCCACCTTCATACGTTTCACCCGCTCACGAAGCAGCTCAGTCTGTAAGCGCTCGGGCGAAAGGTAGAGGAATTTCAAGTTGCCGTACACGGCATTGTCCAGCGTGATATCGATTTCCCGCTTGCTCATACCCGAGTACACGGCTGCCGCCGAAACCCCGCGCCGCTTGAGCTGCTCCACTTGGTCCTTCATCAGCGCAATGAGCGGCGAAACCACCAAGGTAATCCCCTCCCGCACCAACCCCGGCACCTGGAAGCAGATAGATTTACCTCCCCCGGTAGGTAGCAGGGCCAGGGTATCCTTCCCGGCCAGGGTAGCTTCCACAATGTCCAGTTGGAGCGGGCGAAAATCTGGGTAGCCCCAGACCTCTTGCAAAACCTGATGCGGGGTTTTCATTCCCGGGAAAAATACGGAATGCGGCCCAGTTTTGGCACATCAAATCAAAAACCAAGGTCTGAAAGGCGGGAAGCAGCAAAACAAGACCAAAGGGCCCATGGGAACAGGCAAGTATCCATACCTTGGGTTCCTTAACTAGGTAGTCGTGTTTTTATTGACAAAAACCACCTAAAGTAGTACATGCTATGCTAGGGATGTTGTGATAGGCGGGTTCTACTTTTGCGGTCGATTGCCTATCTTAATCCAATACCTATACCATTCCCTTGCATGACCATCCCTTCGGAACTTTTTTCTCATGCTGCTACGGTTTTGGCCGTGCAAAGCATGGAGCGGTCTCTTACTTTTTACCGGGACCAATTGGGTTTTACTGTAAGCTTCACCTGGCAAGAGCCTATCACCTACGCGGTGCTGCGCCGGGGCGATGTAAGTGTCCACCTCACCCTCCGCGATGACGAAACACGGCCCTCTTCAGTAAATACCTCCCTTTACATCTTCGTGTACAACGTGAAAGCTGTGTATCAGGAACTGCAGAAGCAGGGCGTCACGCTACCCGAGGCCCCGGAAGCCAGAGACTATGCCATGGAGGACTTCGACGTAGTAGACCCCGACGGATACCGCATCAGCTTTGGGGAAAGCGTGGAAGCTGGCGACGTGGAATACCCCTAAACCTGAACGTGCATGGTTCTTCCCTACCCCATCTCCTTGCGGGATGCTACCGGAACTGATGCTCCACTACTTCGGCACTGGGATCAGCAAGCCCACGTAAGGGAGGCTACTAACGCTGATGAAGACTGGGAGTGGGAACAGGAGCTGAGCCGTAAACCACCTTGGCGGCAGCAACTGATAGCCATGCTAGACGATCGCCCCTTAGGCTTCGTCCAGATCATTGATCCCTATGAGGAAGAAACCCACTACTGGGGCCATGTAGAACCCAACCTACGGGCCATCGACGTATGGTTGGGGAACTCCGCAGACCGAAGGAAAGGATATGGCACCAGCATCATGCGGCTGGCTTTCCAGCGGTGTTTTGCATCTGCCCAAGTACAGGGCATCCTTATTGATCCCTTTCTGACCAATGAAGCGGCCCACCGCTTTTACGAGACTTTGGGGTTTAAGAAACTTGGCCCACGGGAGTTGGAAGGAGACCTGTGCCTGGTGTATCGGCTGGACCGTACAGATTGGAAGAAGCATTGGCCAGAAGATGGCGACTAAAAGGCCTCTGAAATCTCCGCTTTCAATTGAGAGAGTGCATAGTCACCCAATTCGTTTTCGCGGTTTCCATACTCCTGTAGCACCACTTTACTCAGCTCCAAGGCGGGGGCATCATCGGGCAGAGCGGTCACGGCTCCGTTGATTAGCATCACCAAATCTTCGCGTACGTTCTTCACCAGATTCCAAGCCTCCTCACTCACATACAATTGCTGAGATAGGTTGTGGTTGAATTCATCGCGGATCTCTCGCAACAAAACTTGCTGAAACTGCCGGGCAGTCAGCGACCCATCAAACAACCGCACTAGCAGATGATTGGGGTTGAGGCGTTCTACAAGTAGGGTGAGGCGTTCGTAGGCCTGCAACCGAATAGGCAACACGGTTTCCTTACTTTTCATCTGGATTTGCAACGCCGTCTGCCGTAGCTCCTTTTGCACAAAGGCACGTACCACCAGGTACATGGCATACAACACTAAGCCCGCAGGCAACAATATTTTGGCAAAGTCCAATACTAGGTCCATAATTCAACTGAGAAATGTGGCGGAATATATAGAAAATAGGCTACCCGTTTAGGTTCCAAATTCCGGTTTCGAAGGCCGTGTAAAACATGTATAAGCCAAACCCGAACAGAGCCAAGCCTACTACTCGATTCATGATTTTCATAAACTGAGGCGTGACCAGGGAACTCAACTTATTGGCTAGGTAAGCTTTGATGATGTCGGTGGTGAATACGGTCAGCAGAATGCCCAAAGCAAACATGAAGGCCCCTTCGCTATTGCCGTACCGGGGATTGGCGGTCACTGCGGATACAATCCCAATCCAAAAGAACAATACCCCCGGATTGATCCCATTGAGCAGAAAGCCCTTCAGGATTTCCCGCACCAGCGTATTGCGTGAGCCTACATCCCGCTGCTTTACTCCCTTGCGGGCTACGGGTTTTACTATGTACACGATACCAAACCCTACCAAGATGATGCCCCCGGCCAGGGCCATATAGGTTTTTACGGTTCCGTTATCTTCAAAAGAGGAAATACCTAACCAGCAGATGAAGAAGTACAGGGCATCGCTGAGCATAATGCCCAGGGCTAGAAATATGCCGTGGAAGAACCCCTTCTCTACCGCCGTTTGCATGAGAGCAAAAAACACGGGGCCGATTAATACTGCTAAGAATAACCCGCCTAATATGCCATTCCAAAAGGCTTCAATCATGCATCGGCCTCCTTTCGCTCCTTCACGTAGGCCGTCCAGTCGTCTAGTTTAGCACCTTTCAATACGCGTGGAAATTTATGCTGACTACCATAATGGCCACTGGTTTCTAACCAGCCCATAAAATACTCAGAGGGCAGTTTTTCTAAAAACACCTCTGGCAGAGCGGAAGTACGCTCGGTAGTATAGTCGTCGTTCAGTTCTTTCAAATAATGATCTAAACGTTCCAGAATCAATTTTGGATCTACTTCGTCATCGCAACCGATGTACCACTGGTGAGCAAACAAGCTACCGTACGGTACCCCGGCCACACAAAACTCTTTGATGACGATGTTGAGCTCTTCCATCACCATACCAATGGCCTGGTTCATGTTGTCTACACTCAAGTGCTCACCACACAAACTCAGGAAGTGCTTGGTACGCCCAGTGATGATGATTTCGCTATCCTCCTTATTCACAAATTTGACAACGTCCCCTATCTCGTACCGCCACGCACCCGAACAGGTACTGAGCAACAAAGCGTATTCTACCCCCTCCTGCACCTCATCAATCATGAGCGTCTCCGGTTTGTCTACCATCACGCCGTCCTCATCAAAGTTTTTCTCATTGAAGGGCACGAACTCGTAGAACAAGCCATTATTGAGCACCATCCGCATGCAACAGCCATTGGTCCGGCCCTCTTGAGCGGCCTCG